>DATKEJ010000234.1:0-8062 GCA_035512315.1 Rhodothermales bacterium
ATTCTTCGCGTTGTAGTGCGTCGCGCGCCATGAGTTCTCCGAGTTCCATGTAATCTGCAACTCTGCCGGCGAACTCGAGGTACTTGTTCATCGTGTTGGCCTGGCCGGGGATGAGGACGTTCTGCCAGAACTCATCGCGGAGGGTGGCTACTTCCGTCATTGCAATTTCGAGTCCGTCGCGGCTTCGCAACATGCCGACGTGATCCCAGAGCAGCCGGCCGAGATCCCGGTGAAACTCGATGACCGACTTGTTTCCGCGGATTGCGAGGAGTTTGTCGATGCGCTCCATGGAGCTCGCCTGTGCTTGTGCGAAAGCATTGTGATCGGAAGTCACGGCCCGCAGATTCGCGCCGGCGATGTATGAGCCGACGGTGTACGGAATGACGAAGTAGCCGTCGGCCAGACCCTGCATCAGCGCGCTCGCGCCGAGCCGATTCGCTCCGTGGTCGGAGAAATTCGCCTCTCCGAGCACGAAGAGTCCGGGAATCGTGCTCATCAGTTCGTAGTCGACCCACAATCCACCCATGGTGTAATGCACTGCTGGATAGATGCGCATCGGCACTTCGTATGGATTGTCGTCGGTGATGCGCTCGTACATCTCGAAGAGGTTGCCATATCGCTCCTCTATCGCCTCGCGTCCCAGCCGGTTGATCGAATCGCGGAAGTCGAGGTATACCGCAAGCTGCGTTTCTCCCACGCCCCGGCCCTCGTCGCACACCGCTTTCGCCGCCCGTGACGCCACGTCGCGCGGAACGAGGTTTCCGAAGCTTGGGTATCGCCGCTCGAGGTAGTAGTCGCGCTCGTCGTCAGGAATGTCCTTCGGCGGGCGCGTGTCGCCCGTGTTTTTCGGCACCCAGACCCGCGCGTCGTTCCGAAGGCTCTCGCTCATCAGCGTGAGCTTCGCCTGGTAATCGCCCGATACGGGGATGCACGTCGGGTGGATCTGTGTGAAGCAGGGGTTGGCGAACACCGCGCCACGCTTGTAACAGCGCCACGCCGCGGTCACGTTCGAGTTCTTCGCGTTCGTCGACAGGTAGTACGCGTTCCCGTATCCGCCGGTGCAGAGTAGGACCGCGTCGCCCGCGAATCGCTCGATTTCACCGGTCACGAGATCACGCGCGACGATTCCCCGGGCTTTGCCGTCGACCACGACGAGGTCGAGCATCTCGCGGCGCGCGAACTGTCGGACCCGGCCCGCCCGGATCTGACGACTCATCGCCTGATACGCGCCGAGCAGAAGCTGCTGCCCGGTCTGACCGCGCGAGTAGAAGGTCCTCGACACCTGGGCTCCCCCGAAGGAGCGGTTTGCGAGCAATCCGCCATACTCTCGGTTGAACGGCACGCCCTGGGCCACGCACTGGTCGATGATGTTGTTGCTGATCTGCGCCAGGCGGTAAACATTGGCTTCGCGAGCTCGGTAGTCGCCGCCCTTTATGGTGTCGTAAAAAAGCCGCCAGATCGTATCGCCGTCGTTGGGGTAGTTCTTCGCGGCGTTAATGCCTCCCTGCGCGGCGATGCTGTGCGCGCGGCGCGCGGAATCCTGAATGCAGAGACTGATGACGTTGTATCCCAGCTCAGCGAGCGCCGCAGCCGCCGATCCCCCGGCAAGACCCGTGCCTACGACGATAATCGTGTGTTTGCGCTTGTTGGCGGGGTTTACGAGACGCGCGTTGTCTTTGTAGTTGTCCCACTTATCCGGCAGGCGGCCGGCCGGAATTTCAGTATGGAGCTCCATCACGCGCCTCCTCCGAAATAGATATAGACCGGCAGCACGAAGAACCCGACGGCGATCAGGATGCCGAAAATCAATCCGATGGTGTAGACGACGGGAGTCATGCGGGGATTGGTCGCACCGAGCGACTGGAAGGCACTCCAGATCCCGTGTCGAAGGTGCACCGCTAGAAGGATCATTACGCCCAGGTAACCGAACGCGTAGAGCGGATCGGCGAACCGTTCTTCCATCAGGCGCTTCAAGTCCCTCACCTGCTCTCCGTCGATCAAGACGGTATAACCCGACTCCGTGCCGGGCCCGTATTTGAAGGAAGCGATGTGTATGATTGCGAAGCCGAAAAGAATAATCCCGGTCAGGATCATCGACCGGGACGAAATGGTCTGCCGGCTCGGATCACCGGCGGAACGGTAGGTCGAGTAATCGACCGGGCGAGCGGCATGCTTCTGCCGCCAGATGCTGTACCCGAGCCACGCGTGGAAGAGAAAGAACACGACCAACCCGATCTCTACTGCGTAGAGGAGCGGCCCCAGCGAAGCAAGAGTGTGAGAGTACCGGTTGTACGCGTCGGGGTCGGAGGAGAAGTAGGTCAGGTTGCCGACCATGTGGATCAGCACGAACAGGGACAGGCCGAGCCCTGTGACGCCTGTGATCAACTTCCTCGTGATCGGGTTCTTCAGGAAGGATCCCATACCCTCCGCATGCATTCTATATCCCGCACGGTTCTACCAGTCGTATCGCATCCCCTTTCTGACACATCGTCATCGCATTTGCGCGGCAAATAGTCACAAAAAACTGACGGCCCGCTGAACGTTTACTCAAGGCAATAGCGAACTGCCGATTTTGGTGTTTGCAAGCGCTGGCAATATAGCCAAGCGTGGCATTTACGGCTGTTCGCGAGATGTAAGTTCAGACGAAATCAGCAGGACAGGGATCCTCGGGAGGAGGGTGCCGAGGCTGCTGGAGTCGAGCTCACCTCCGCCGGATGGAACCGACTGTTTGGTGAGTGTGGCGGATGAATCGTATTATCCGACGGTCGAATCCACCATCGCGTGACCTGCCAGACTACTTATGATTGAGTTCGACGTCGTTATCGTTGGGGGTGGCGGCGCGGGACTTCGGGCGGCGTTGGCCGTCGCCGAGGGCCATCCAGATGTACGCGTTGGCGTCGTGAGCAAAGTGTACCCGATGCGCAGCCACACGGTGGCGGCGGAGGGTGGCGCCGCGGCGGTCATCAAGAACAACGACTCGCTAGACGACCACTGTCTCGATACCATTGCCGGGGGCGACTGGCTTTCGGATCAGGACGCGGTGGAGATCTTCGTCAACGAGGCGCCGAAGGAGATGATCCAGCTCGAGCATTGGGGGTGCCCTTGGAGTCGAGAAACGAACTCGACAGTTGCAGTCCGCCCGTTCGGCGGCATGAAAATCGAGCGCACTTGGTTTGCGGCCGACAAAACCGGCTTTCACCTGCTGCACACCCTCTACCAGACCGCGCTCAAATACGACCAGATCACCTTCCTCAATGAATGGTTCGTCACTTCATTGATTGTGGAGGACGGCCGGTGTCAAGGGATGGCGGCGATCGAAATCGAAACGGGGACAGTACATGCGATTGCGTGTCGTGCCGTTGTACTTTGCACGGGAGGAGCAGGGCGGGTGTTTCCGTTTACTACGAACGGTTCAATCACAACGGGCGACGGGATGGCAATTGCGCTGCGCTCCGGCGTGCCGCTCATGGACATGGAGTTCGTTCAATACCATCCGACCGGTCTGCCAGGGACCGGTATTTTGATCACCGAGGCCGCGAGAGGGGAAGGCGGCATCCTTGTAAATAAGGACGGGTACAGGTACCTGCAGGATTACGATCTCGGCACGCCTCTCGAAGTGACCGATCCCGCTCATCCGGTCAAGAAGAGCATGGAGCTCGGACCCAGGGATCGACTGAGCCAGGCCTTCATGAAGGAACGCGACAAGGGACGGACGATCGAGGGCGAGCACGGGGACGTCGTGCATCTCGATGTACGCCATCTCGGAGAGAAGAAGATCGACGAGAAGATCCCGTTCGTGAGGGAACTCGTGACGAAGTACGTCGGGATCGACCCGGTGCTAGAGCCCATCCCTGTTCGGCCTGTTCTCCATTATTTCATGGGCGGCATCGCGACCGATCTCGACGGCGCCACATCGATTCCGGGCCTCTTTGCAGCCGGTGAGACGGCCTGTGTGTCGATTAACGGCGCGAACCGTTTGGGCTCGAATTCCCTCACGGAGATCCTGGTGTTCGGATCGCGCGCCGGGATGGCCGCCGCCCGGTTTGCCAAGACGAATCCGAGTTGTGATACGCGGGCGGTAGGTAAGAAGGGCGTCGACGAGGAGCATCGTCTGGCCGAACGGTTCCGCAAGAAAACCGCAGGAACGGAATCCGTCGCCGCTCTACGTACGGAAATGCAGCACGCCATGGAGGAAGGTGCGGGGATTTACAGGTCTGAAGAGGGGCTGAAAACGGCTTGCGACAAGCTCGACGAGTTACGTGTGCGCTTCAACGACGTCAGGATCGGCGATCCGAGCACAACGTTTAATACCGCACTCCTGTCCATGCTTGAACTCGACGGCATGATCGACATTGGGCGCAGTCTGATACTGAGTGCACGGGCGCGTTGTGAAAGCCGCGGTTCACACCAGCGCGTCGACTTTCCGGAGCGGGATGACACAAAGTACCTCCGACATTCACTCGCCTCGTCGACCGACGGCGGCGAGACCATACAGATCTCGTATAAAGACGTCCGCATCACCAGGTGGCCTCCGGGGGCTCGCGTGTACGGGTAGTAAGCATAACGTCGAACGTCGAACGTCAAACGTCAAACGTCAAATGTCAAACGTCGAACGGCCTGCCCCGAGCGAGCGAGCACGTATCCTGGTCAACCTCGACGGCTCTGAGAGAGCGAGGAGGGGTCGAACGTCAAACGTCAAGGATTCAGTGACCACCAACTCCATCAAGCTTGAGGTCTTCCGGTGGCGTCCCGAGGGGGACGGCCAGCCGCTGTTCGACACGTACGAAGTCCCATTCAAGCGTGATTGGGTGATCCTCGACGCCCTCAACTATGTCAAAGACAACCTCGACGAGACGCTGTCGTTTCGGTGGTCTTGCCGAATGGGAGTGTGCGGCAGCTGCGGCATGATGGTGGACGGCGACCCGGTACTTACGTGCGCCGCGTTCTGCCGGACGTACGCACCCGGTCCCGTGCGCGTTGAGCCGCTCGCCAACTTCCCGGTTATCCGCGATTTGGTTATCGACATGGATGATTTCGTCGAAAAGCTCGGTCGCGTGAAACCTTGGATCATCCCGGAACACGAAAAGCCGCTTTCGGAGGGTGAGTACTTGCAATCCCCCGAGCAACTCTCCGATTTCAAGAAGTACAGCATGTGTATCAACTGTATGCTGTGCTATTCCGCGTGCCCGGTTTACGGGATCGAGCCCGAGTTCGTCGGTCCTGCCGCTCTTGCGCTGGGTCAGCGCTTCAATCTCGATAGCAGAGACGCCGGTGAAGGCGATCGACGAAACGTACTCGCAAGCGACGATGGCATCTGGGACTGCACACTCGTTGGTGAGTGCACAGAAGTGTGTCCGAAAGGGGTTGATCCGGCCGGAGCGATCCAGCGCCTCAAGGTTTCGAGTACGAACCATTGGTGGAAGTCGTTTCTGATGCCGTGGGCAGGCAAGGGGAAAGTGTGATGGCGCCAACATCCAGGAACACCTCCAATCGGTCCGGGCGCCTCGTGCAACGCGTTCCGATATTCTGGTGGATCAAAAAGTGGAACTACACGAAGTTCATCCTTCGAGAGTTGAGCAGCGTGGCCGTGGCTGCGTATGCCGTGGTTCTGATCTTCCTCGTCCACGCTGTCAGCGGCGGACCGGCGGAATACCAGGAGTTCATGGAACTGTTTCAAAGGCCGTTTTGGATTGGATTGAACGTCGTCGCGCTCGCCTTCGTGTTGCTGCATTCCGTTACCTGGTTCAATCTGGCGCCGAAGGCCATGGTAATCCGTGTCGGAAATTGGATCGTCCCGCCGAAGTTCATTGTCGCAGCGAATTACGCCGCGTGGATTGTCGTCTCGGCCGCTGTAGCCTGGATCCTGCTGGAACCGTGAAGCGAAGTATGTCGAAAACTCCCAAAATCTCAAACGAACCCTTCTGGTGGGCCCTGTTTGGAGCCGGAGGCGTCGTATCCGCCCTGTTCATTCCGGTGTTGATCGTCATTTTCGGGCTGGCGATCCCGCTCGGCTGGGTTGAAGCACCGGATTATCAATCGATGCGCGTCCTGCTGGCGTCCCCGGTGACACGACTCCTTCTTTTCGGTATCATCACACTCTGTCTGTTCCACTGGGCGCACCGGTTCCGGTTTACTCTGTACGACGGACTCCAGTTAAAGCACCTGGAGTCGCTGATTCTAGTTTTGACGTACGGAAGCGCGATGGTGGCGGTTATATTCGCGGGAATCGCTATATGGACGTTGTGACTTCCGACGTGCGTGAGGAACGCCGTTCGAGAATCTGCATCACTCCCCCTGCTGCGCGCTGTGCGCTTCGACGATGATCTATTGTATATGAGCACCGTATTCACCCTGAAACCTCTCAAGCGGAAGGCGATTCCGGAGGCGCTGGACAAGGCGCGCCACTACCGCCTGCTCAACGAGCCGATCGAGGCGGAGAGCATTTGCCTCGACATCCTGGAACTGGAGCCGGATCACGAGCAGGCCCTCATCACGCTCGTCCTCGCGCTAACAGACCAGTTTGAGCATCGCTTGAAGTATGCGTTCAAGCAGGCGACCGATGCGGTTGATCGGTTGGGAGAGCCGTACGATACGGCGTACTACAAGGGGCTGGTTTGCGAACGCCGGGCCAAGGTGCATCTCTCGCGGGGAGGTCCCGGCTCAGGTCACGTTGCCTTCAGCTGGTTTCGAAGGGCCATGGAGTTGTACGACTTCGCGCTCGAATTGCGCCCTGAATCGGCGGATCCCATCCTCAGATGGAACACATGCGCCCGCATCATCGCCAGAACGCCCGCGCTGCGCGAGGAGCCCGATGACGGACGCGAGCATTTTCTCGAATGACGAATCTAACGCAGATCAACGCTTGTCGATAGGAACGACCCTCAGGTCCTTCTGGCCGACGTAAGCGAGTCTTGGCCGAATCAGGCGATTGCCATCCCACTGTTCCAGCAGGTGCGCCGTCCATCCTGCCACCCGACTGATAGCGAAGATCGGCGTGTAGAGGTCAATCTCGATGCCCAGCAGGTAGTACACGGGCGCGCTGAAGAAATCGACGTTCGGATTGAGGTCCTTCTCGCCTTTCATCGTCTCCATCATCAACACCGCCGTATCGAGCCAGTACGCGTCCCCTTTCTCTTCGCTCAGCCGGGTCAGCATCTGCCGGAGACTGGTGGCGCGCGGATCCATCGTCTTGTAAACGCGGTGACCGAACCCCATGATGCGCTCCTTTCGAGCAAGCTTCTCGCGGACATAGCCGGCCGCGTCGAGACCGCCGCTCCTGATCTCGAGCAGCATTTTCATCACCTCGATATTGGCGCCGCCGTGCAGCGGACCCTTTAGCGCACCGATCGCGGCAACGACTCCCGAGTACATGTCCGACAAGGTGGAGCCGACCACGCGGGCGGTGAACGTCGATGCGTTCAGTCCGTGGTCGGCATGCAGGACGAGGCACAAGTCGAACGTCTTGACGGCCATTTCACCCGGCTGCTCCCCGTTGAGCATGTACAGGAACTCCTCCGCAGCCGTACCTTCGCGCCGGGGGGGTATCCAGTCGAGCCCTTTCCTGACGCGATCGTAAGCAGCTAAGATCGTCGGAAGCTTCGCCGTCAGACGGATCGCCTTTCGATAGTTTGCCTCGGGGCCGGTGTCCAGGGCCTCGGGATCGAACAGCGCCAGCGCCGAAGCACCCGTCCGAAGAACGGCGGAAGGTTCGGCGTCATTCGGGAGCGACCGAAGCAGCGCGATTATTTCGGAGGGGACGTCGCGCTCGTCCTGCAGCATCCTGGTCGTTTCGGCGAGCTCGGCGCGATTGGGCAGGTGACCGTTCCAGAGGAGGAACGCGGTCTCCTCAAATCCAACATGCTCGGCAAGATCGTGGATGTGATATCCGCGGTAAACGAGATCACCCGCCTGTCCGTCGACGTACGACAGCTTTGACTCCAGCGCGACAACGTTCTCGAGCCCCTTTGCGACTATCGGGGCGGGGGGTGCATCAACTTCCGGATTTGTCACGATGGACATCGATCTAGCTTGGAAATCTCTTGAGGGCGCGCCCGATCACAGG
>DATKEJ010000235.1:0-4627 GCA_035512315.1 Rhodothermales bacterium
TGGATGTTCGATTATAGGAGTGAGGGGTTTATAAACCTGTCAGGTCTTTAGACCGGTCAGGTCTTTAGACCGGTCAGGTTTGGACGCTCTTCCGTCGCACCGACATCCTTTGACCTACACCAGCCCGGGGATTGTCTCGCCCAAGACGCGCCCGCCCGCGCATATCCTCAATTCCCAAATCATGCGCAAACCAAATCTTTCGGAGTTTCGAAATGGACCAATGCTTGTCGTGCGGGATGCCGATGGCCGGACCCGAGGATCACGGCGGCGGCTGATCAAACAACGACTGGTGCATCCATTGCTGTCACTTGGACGGCACGCACAAGACGTATCAAGAAGTCCTCGATGGGCTCAGCGCTTTTCTTATGAGTGACGCGGCCGAGCAAATGGGCGCTCCGAAAGCCAGAACGGTCAGCGAGGCACACGTTCGAGCGGGCGCCTACCTCCGGCACCAACCGGCCTGGGCCGACGACGTGGCGATCATATGACAAGTGGCAGGGGCTTGCTATCATTACGGACCATTCGGACGTAAATCCGGTTTGATCTGTAATGACAGATCCCGTGCTCGTTCACACGATTCTCGTCCTTGCGTCGCTCCTGACGTTCGGCTGGGTGCTGTCGAAGCGATTCGCCGTGCTCCGAGTGGCTGCGCCCGATCCCCGGATGGCGACAAAGTGACGGCGCTCCTGGCCGGCCATGGCGTCTCTGCCCTGGCCCCTCGCATTGCAGACTAGTTCGACCACATCCGGTTGTGGGATGACGAGCGACTCAAGGTGCCGGATGGTGACCAGCTCCGAAGCGTCTATGCACCAGTGATCGAACGAGAGGCGCCCGACATCGTTCTCGCTGCCCACACGAACAACGGAATTGATCTCGTTCCGGGCCTGGCTGTTCGACTGGGGAGACCTCTGTTGACGGACTGCCTGTCCATCTCGTTCGAGGAAGGAGTACTGTCGGCCATTCGCCCGGTCTACGGGGGCAAGGCGCATGTACGGGTCAGCGCTGCGCCGTCGGACCGCGGGTATTTTGCGACGTTGCGTCCCGGTACCGTACGTCCGGGCACTACCTATGAAAGCACCGCAGAGATAACCGAGGAGAAACTCGCAACTCCGCTGCCTAACAGACGCCGGTTCGTTCGGACCGTGGCGGCCGACGCTTCGGATGTGAATATCAGCCAGGCGGAACGGATCGTCGCCGTGGGTCGGGGCATCGAGGATGGGCCTGGACATTATCCGCAGGCTCGCCGATGCGCTCGGCGCCGAGGTCGCGTGTTCTCGACCCGTTGTCGACAAGCAGTGGCTGCCGAAGAGCCGGCAGGTGGGAACGTCAGGGAAGAGCGTAAGACCGAAGCTGTACGTCGCCGTAGGAATCAGCGGAATCATTCCAGCACATGGGGGGCATCAAGGGCCGCGGGCTCCGATTTTTGCCGTGGCGGATGTCGGGATCGTCGGCGATCTGTTCGACATCGTACCGGTCTTAGAGGAGAAGATTCGCGCCATGAAACGATAATCATCTGGTCTTGAAGCCATTGGATTTTGAGCTCACGAAGGAACAGAAGGAGATCCAACAGGCCGCCCGAGAGTTCGCGAAGGGCGAATTCGACAAGGAGCTGGCCCTGGAGCTGGACGAAAAGCACGAATACCCGACGGCCATCTGGCAAAGTGCCTGCCGGGAGGGCTTCATCGGCCTCCATTTCCCGGTCGAGTACGGTGGTTCAGGATACGGATGCCTGGAGAACACACTCGTCGTCGAGGAATTTTGCCGCGGCGACTCGACGATCGGCGCGGCGCTCATGCTAGTTGATTTCGCTTCGGAGTGCATCCTCCGGTTTGGATCAGACGAGCTGAAGGCGCGATGGCTTCCGGAAGTCGCCGAGGTACGGGCCATCTCCGGCGGGGCCATTACCGAGCCCGATCACGGGAGTGACATCACGACAATGAACACGACCGCGGTTCGAGACGGGGACGAGTGGGTGGTGAACGGCGTGAAGACGTTTATCACCAACGCCGGCATTGCGGCCTTTTATCCTGTGATCTGCCAGACCGATACCGCCGCCGCTCACCGGGGGCAATCGCTGTTTCTCGTTTCGAGTAAGGCAGAAGGCGTGGAAGTGGCGGACGTGGGCCGCAAGATGGGGATCCGGATGATCCCGACCGGCGAGGTCTCCTTCAAGAACGTGCGCATCCCGTCATCCAATCTCGTCGGCGCGGAAGGAAAGGGCTTCTACCAGATCCTCGAGTTCTTTGATGAGAGCCGAATCGAGACCGCCGCTCAGAGGCTCGGGACCGCCCAGGGCGCATTTGATCGCGCCCTCGATTACGTGAAACAGCGCCGCCAGTTCGGCAAGCGGATCGCCGAATTCCAGGTCACCCAGCACAAGATCGCGGAGATGGCGACGAAGCTCGAGTTGTCACGATTGATCACCTACAAGGCGGCGTGGAACTTCGACCAGGGAGGCATCGATCCGAAGATGACGTCCATGGCAAAGTGGTTCGCCGCTCAGACGTCCGTCGAGGTCACAAACGAAGCCGTCCAGCTACACGGCGGATACGGGTACATCGCCGACTACGAGGTGGAGCGGTTCTACCGCGACGCGAAAATCACCGAGATCTACGAAGGGACGAAGGAGATCCAGAAGAACACGATCGCGGGCGTGGTGATCGGGAAGCTGGGTTAAACGTTCCAAGTGCCAGGTTCCAGGTGCCAGGTCGACATCCACGTTCCACGTCATCGCGGACTCAAATCCCCGCAGGCCGTCCTCCGGGATCCAGTCTCACATCCCCCGGGCCAAGACCCTGGCGCCGTCATTCCGGCGGAGGCCGGAATCCAGGTTTCGTCGCTTGTGGATCCCGGATCAAGTCCGGGATGACGGGTAACCTGGAACCTGGACCTGGAACCTCGAACTTACTCGGCAGCGATCTGAATTGCCTCGTCGAGTTTCCTCGTGAAATCGCGGAGGTAACCGGGCAGATTATCATCCATTTTGTCGATCAGCCAGTACCGGATCTCTCCGGAGACGTTCGTTTCCAGATAGAATCCGCCCCAGTCACCCGCGTCAGGTTGGCCGATCACGACGGCAGCCTCATCGAACAATCTCGCGGGAACGTCACCGATCAGACTTGCGACGTCACTATATCGCGCGCCGGGCAGTTGTACGAACTCGACGGTGTGTGGAAGCTTCGACGCGACGGGGTATATGTCGAGGGTATCCGCGTAAAGCCTGCCGTCGCTGATCCGAAAGATGTCGACGCATCCGTCCCCGAAGCACTCGCCGTAAAAATCGCCGAAGACGATGTAGTCGCCCGGACCAGACAACCGTTGCGCGTCATGCGAGCAGGTACTGCTTGTCGCGGCGAGTGCAGCGACGAGGAGCGGCGTGGACAGGAATCTAATGGATCGAGGTTGGGCCATGATGTTGACTTGGGCGATGCTTGGTCTCGTATATGTCGATCAGGCCGCCAAGTTGCCGCCGATGCGAATGTTTGCATCAGTTTACACATATTCTCCGGTATGTGCGGTTTACAGGAGTGAGGGGTTTATAAACCTGTCAGGTCTTTAGACCTGTCCGGTTTAGAAACCTGTCGGGTCTAAAGACCAGTCAGGTTTTCGCGATATTCCAAGTCGGGCTGCTCGGATCGAGCTAACATCCGGTAATTATGTCAGTGTCTAACAATTCGAGAATTGCAGAGCCATGAAACGAATCATGCTTCTTCTTGCGACGATGTGGGTGCTTCCCTGCATTCCGCCGCCCGCTCAGGGTCAGCCAGAAATGGAAGTCCTCTTCGCTTATCGGCCGCGCGCTTTCGAGGCCCTAAAGAGGAACGTCGATAACGTGACGATCGTCGCTCCGGAACCGTTCATCGTTGACGCGGGCGGCGTAGTATACGGCGAGATTGAGCCGAGATTGCTCGCACTCGCCCGCGAACATAACCTCAAAGTCATGCCGCAGATCAAGAATCTTGATCCGGGCGGCGGGCTGTTCAGTCAAGCGGCGGTCCACCATATCCTCAACGACGAAAAGACACGGAAGCGTGTCATCGAGGCAATGGTGCGATTATGCAAGGAGTACGGCCTTTGGGGGATGCAGGTCGACTTCGAGGACGTCCACATCAACGACCGCGATGCGCTCACGCGGTTCTATCGCGAAGCGGCGAACGCCCTGCATTCAGAAGGTTTCACTATCAGTATTTGCGCCGTCCACCGGGCTGAGGAGTCTGCGGGCCCGAACACATACACAAAGTGGATGATGGAGCACTGGCGCGGCGCATATGACCTCAAGGCCCTGGGCGAGATCGGAGACTTCGTGAAGATTATGTCGTACGGGCAGCACACACGGCGTACGACGCCAGGGCCGTCTCAGGGGCTTCCGTGGCTAGAGCAGGTCGTTCAGTACTTCCTCCAGATCGTGCCTGCGGAAAAACTGAGCCTCGGACTCACCATGAGCGGGTCTCGCTATTTCACGGTTGCCGACACGGCGCGCTATTACCAGAATGGCCGGTCGTGGAGCGGCGGAGTCTCGTTGCCGGAGGCAGCCTCCTTGCTCGAGCAATACGGCGGCGAGCCTCTCACATGGGATGATCGGCAAAGGTCCTGTTCGGATACTTCGAACGCGGCGGGCTCTACGAGT
>DATKEJ010000236.1:0-27307 GCA_035512315.1 Rhodothermales bacterium
CGAGTTGTTCGTGAGGTGGACGCAGTTCGGTGCATTCTCGCCGTTCATGCAGGTCCATATGACCTCGAACCAGGGTCCGTGGGATTTCGGACCGGAGGCACTCGCGATTTTTCGGAAGTTCGCGAAGCTCCGCACGCAGCTTTTTCCGTATCTCTATGCGGCGGTCAAGGAGTCTGCGCAGACCGGAATGCCTGTGATGCGACCGATGGTCTTGGCATTCCAGGGCGATCAAGCGGCTGCGGAGGCGAGCTACCAGTATATGTTTGGACCCGATCTCCTCGTTGCGCCGATGTATCAGTCGGGGACTTACCGATCGGTGTATCTGCCCGTCGGCGAATGGATCGACTGGTGGGACGGCACAGTCCACACCGGTCCCAGGACAGTCGAGGTACATTCACCTTTGGAAGAGATGCCGTTGTTCGTTCGATCGGGCGCGATTTTCCCGATGCTTCCGGAGGACGTCGATTCGCTGGTGCCCCGAACCGACAGAACCGATTCGACTGTCGTGACGATGGATGGGCGGCGGGTAATTCAGATCTGGCCGGGCGACGAGTCTGCGGCGCGGTCGTGGGATGATCTTCGCATCCGGCTTGACAAGTCAGGCCGCGTGGTCACCGCGGTTATTGAGACGACCGTACCCCGCCACGTCGAATTGCAGGCCAAGTACCGGCATCCGACCAGTATCTTACTACGACCGCCCTGGCTTGCCGGAAACGAACTTGGTACGAGCGTTTTGGACGTCGGTTGGGTGGAGGATTCTCGAACCGTCAAATGGGAAGAACTGGAGCATGCAGACATTGACGAATAGACGCCATCGCAATCGTTTGCTTGTATCAGGCGCAGCGCTCTATCTCGGTCTCTTGATAGCCGTTATTGCCAATCCGCCTGTTGCGGAGGGGCAATCTGCCAGGATCAAGCACACGATCAACGAGGAGTGGCGTTTCTACCCAGGAGAGGTTTCGGGCGCCGCGGTTCGAGATCACGTCGACGATGCCTGGCAGATCGTCGACCTTCCGCATACTTGGAATGCCGTTGACTCGTACGACAAGACGCCCGGATACAGGCGTGGGATCGGTTGGTATCGAAAGAGCCTCGAGAACGTGTCGGTCCTGCCCGGGCGCAGGTATTTCGTTTACTTCGAGGTCGCAAACCAGATCGCCGACGTCTACTGCAATGGCATCCTCGTCGGAAAGCACATCGGCGGTTACACTGCTTTCGTCTTTAACCTGACCGAACATCTCGTCCCGGATGGACCGAACGTGCTTGCCGTGCGGGTCGACAACGAACACAACGACGACGTACCCCCGTTGAACGCCGACTTCACGTTTTTCGGCGGCATCTACCGTGACGTCTGGCTCTTGTCGACTAACGAAGTCCATATCGACGTCACTGACCACGCCTCGCCGGGCATCTTCGTCGACACGCCTGTCGTCACCGACACGGCGGCCTCGGTGCGCGTTCGCGGTAGAGTCGTAAACGAGTCCGCCGGCGATCGACCAGTGCTCGTCAGATCGCGAATTCTGGACAATCGAGAGCTCGTCGTCTCTTTCGAGTTCGATCTTGAGGTCCCGGCTGGATCGGGCGAGGCGTTCGACGTAACCACGCCTGAGATCCCGGATGTAAAGCTGTGGTCTCCCGATGCTCCCAACCTGTACCAGGTCGAGACCGAGGTGTTCGACGGCGATGAGCTCCTCGACCGGGTGACGGTCCCGCTCGGATTCAGGTGGTTCGACGTCAGCGGAGAGGATGGTCTCGTGCTGAACGGGAAGCCGATTCGCCTGAACGGTACAAATCGCCACCAGGATTATCCCGAATTCGGAAACGCCGTGCCCGACTGGGTCCACCGCAAGGACGTCGCGATCGTCAAGGACAACGGCTTCAATTTCCTACGACTCGCGCATTACCCACAGGACCCGGTGGTGCTGGAGGAGGCCGATCGTCTCGGACTCGTCGTCTGGGAGGAGATTCCCATCGTCAACATCATCACGATGTCGGATGCATTCGATGCCAACAGTGAGCGGATGCTGGTCGAGATGATCCGGCAGCACTACAACCATCCGTCCGTCCTCATGTGGGGATACATGAACGAGGTCATGCTCCGCGAGCCGCGCCCGGAGCCCGACGGTTATTACGAACGACTCCTCGCATTGACCGAGCATCTCGAAAGTGTTCTGAAGAAGGAAGATCCGTCGAGACTCTCCGTGATGGCACAGTCGGTCGGAGAGGTGTACAACGGCAAGGGATTGAGCGACGTGAGCGACATCCTGGGGATGAATCTCTATTTCGGATGGTACTACGACGACTTCGACACGTTGGGCACGTTTCTGGACCGCCTGCATGCCGATCATCCCGACCGGCCGCTGCTCGTCAGCGAGTACGGCGCGGGAAGCGACGAGCGTGTGCACACTCACGAGCCCGTAGCCTTCGACTTCAGCTCGGAACACTCGCAGAACTTCCATCTGGCGTCGTTCGACATCATGAATCAGAGACCGTATCTGGTGGGATCGGCGGTCTGGAATCAGTTCGACTTTGGGTCGGAGGGCCGACAGGACACCAAGAACGCCATCAATCAAAAGGGTCTGTACTTCCACGATCGCACACCCAAGGATATCGCCCACTACTATCGAGCGGCCCTTCTCGAGGAGCCGGTACTTCACATCGCAAACGAGTGGTCCCGTCGTGCGGGAAGCCGTCCTGAGGACGCCGTTCAGCCTGTATGGGTCTACTCGAACGCCGAGGAGGTCGAACTCACGGTGAACGGCGAATCCGTGAGCAAGAAGCCGACGGTGAATTTCCGGGCCGAGTGGACTGTCACGTTGAGGGACGGTGTGAATCGGATCCGCGCGTTCACGCCCGGTGCATCTCAGTTCGGCCTCGCGGAGGCAGTCATCGAGTACGACGAACGAGGCTCGCTGTTTGGATCGGGTGCAGAATCCGGAGAGGTGCTGGCGGTGAACGCGGGTGCACACTACCAGCATGTCGGACCGGACGGCGTCGTGTGGGAGGAGGATCGCGCGTACGAGTCCGGCTCATGGGGGTACGTGGGAGGACGAGCGCGGCGGGTCCACAGCCGCATTCAGGGCACTTACGACGATCCGCTCTACCAGGCGGCGCGCGACAGCGTGGAAGCGTATCGCTTCGACGTGGCAGACGGGACGTACGAGGTCGAGGTTTTTCTCGTGGAAACTGCGCGGAACTCGGACCGAGGGAGTTTCGACGTCCATGTCAATGACGACCGCGTCTGGACGGGTGTCGACCTTGCCGGCACGATCGGTCGATACACCGCGACCTCTCGGCGCACGGTCGTGGAGGCGCGTGAGGGGGCGGGAATCACGGTACGACTCGATCCGGGAGACGCGTCGACCGTGAGTGGAATTCTGATTCGACGAAAATGATGAGGAGGTTCGAGGCGCGAGAGCCTGCCCCGAGGCTTCCGAGGTTCGACGACGTGCAACGTGCAACGTGCAACGTGCACGGTGCAACGAGGTTCGAGGTTCGAGGTGCGACGTTCAACCCCATGGTCGTCGTCCTGCCCTTGGTTCTGTCGACACTCGCGAGCGCATGCGCGATCGGGGGCCAGCTGCAGTCGCGACAGCCCACCGACGACACGTTGCGCGTACTCACTTACAATCTTCATGGGCTGCTGCAAGACGGCCCGAACCCTGACTGGCATCCCGTCAGGACGGCCTGGTTGCTGGATGCGATACAGGAACTCGATCCGGACGTTGTGGGCTTCCAGGAAGTGCTTCAGACGATCGACTCGGACGGATCCGACAACCAGATCAAGACACTGGCCGATTCGTTATCACGGCGAACTGGAATGACGTGGGAGTATCGCTCTGCAATGGCCCATCCCAGTTGGGAGCGGTTCGACGAGGGCATTGCGATTCTGAGCCGGCACCCCTTCGTTTCGGCCCAGGAATACCGACTCGAGGCGAAAGACGTGTTTCAGAGGAATGCATTGGCTGCACGCATTCAGACCCCACTTGGGGAAATCGACTTCTTTACTGCGCATCTCGCGCACCGTGGCGAAGCGGAGCTGGTTCGAATGGCGCAGGTGGCCGAGATCAAGCGAGCGGTCGGACGCCGCTCCGCTGACGATCCTCCGGCAATCATCGTCGGGGATTTCAACGCAGAACCCGATCGGCCGTCAGTTCAGCTGGCGACCACCGCGGATTCGATGGGGAGGTTCATTGACGCGTTTTCCGCCGTCCATCCCGACGCGGCGGGACACACCTTTTCGGCAAGGGAACCGTCGAGGCGAATAGATTACGTGTTCGTCACCGACACAACGTCGCTAACGCCGGTTCGGGCGGAGATCATTTTCGATGGCACGGTCGACGGGATAATGTTGTCGGATCATCTGGGCGTGGTGGTGGATTTCGTGCCCTCGCCGGGCGCAAGCGGCCGCACCATTCGTTAGGAGCCCTTTCAGAACCACCACAACGGACAGTTGGAGTTTTACCTGCCAGGGGGCTCTCAAAAGGGACATGGCTTCGGCTTACGTTACCTGCCAGCCCCGCTATTCATCGCGGGGTCACGAAGAGGCAAAACTCCTTCCGAGCACGGTTTCAACCGTGCGAGGTCCATCCCACCGATGACAGGAAACCGTTGAAACGGTTGGGGGAGCTCAATGCCGTCCCTTAACCCACGATTGAAATCGTGGGTTGGCAGGTATCCGTGTCGAGAAGCGCCCGTGCCCATTCACTCTTGAGACAGCCCCCAGCGAGCCGACACCTAACCCTCCGAGCCGGGCTTCAGCCCGGCGAGGTTCGGGACGAACGCGAGGAACTCCTCGTCAGGGTTGAAGGCCCCATTTGGGGCCAGCCTACTCAAGTGATAAAAAATTAGCACCTCGTCGCAACAAAAATCGCCCCACCAACGAAGACTTCGCTTTCAACTCGATTCGAATCCTTATCCATGCTCCAAAACCTGTTCAAAATCGCCGTCCGGAACATCCGCAGGCACAAAGCCCAGACCTTCATCAACGTGCTGGGCCTGTCAGTCGGCCTCGCCTGCAGCTTTCTGATCGTGCTGTGGGTTCAGGACGAAATGAGCTACGACCAATTTCACGAGGACCGTGACAGGATATTTCGCGTGATGCGTCACGCCACGTTCGGCGGCGAGCGGGGTACGACGGAGGCGATTCCGAAGCCCCTTAAGGATGCAATGGCGTGCTCGTGGGCGGTCGCATCGAGTACGTTCGGATATTTCTGTTCGTAGCGCTGTTCGTCATCCTCATTGCGTCGATCAACTTCATGAACCTCGCGACGGCGCGAAGCACCCAGCGTGCGAAGGAGATCGGAGTCCGCAAGTCGGTCGGCGCAACCAAATCGATTCTGGCGAGACAGTTTCTGGGTGAGTCGCTCGTCATCGCCGGGATCTCCTTCGTAGCAGCGATGATCCTTGTTGCTGCGGCCCTCCCGACCTTCAATTCGGTGACCGATAAGTCGGTTGGCCTCGAGCTTCTCGATCCGAAGTACTGGCTACTGTTCGCGGGGATCGCGGCAGTGACCGGACTCCTGGCAGGGTCGTACCCGGCCCTGTATCTTTCGTCCTTTAATGTGATTTCGGTTCTCAGGAGCAGGATAGGCAGGGTGGGGACGGCTGCCGGCCTGCGCAAGGGGCTTGTCGTATTTCAATTCGTCATGTCGATTGTGCTCATCGTCGGAACCTTCACGGTCTATGAGCAGCTGAATCACATCCGATCGATGGATCTCGGGCTCGATCGTGATAATGTCGTATACCTCGATTTCGAAGGCGCCATTAAGGATCAATACGACTCGTTTGCACAGGAACTCAGGGCACAGCCCGCGATTGTCGATCTTGCTACCTCCAACCAGAACCCCCTCCGCATCGGCAACAACACGATTAGCGTGCAGTGGCAAGGGAAAGACCCGGCCGACAACACCCTTTACAGCATCATTTCCACCGGTTACGGGCTCGTTGAGACGATGAATATCCGCATGGCCGGCGGTCGGACGTTCTCGAAGGAGTTTGGATCGGACTCCGCGAGTTTCGTGATAAACGAGACGGCGGCGGCGGCAATGGGGATGGATGATCCGGTCGGGCAGGCGCTGACGCTCTGGGGTACGGAGGGGGAAATCGTAGGTGTCATGAAGGATTTCAACATGACAACGCTCTATCGACCGATTGAGCCCGTCATCCTTCGCTTCGATCCCGACCGCACCGACATCCTGTATGTCCGCATTGCGGCCCATCAAACTGGCGACGCGCTGGCAGGGCTCGAGCACGTTTACTCGAAATTCAATCCGGAATACCCCTTCGAGTACCGATTCCTCGACGAGGAGTTCGAGGACAATTACCGTAGCGAGATCGTGATCGGGTCATTGGCCAATTTCTTCGCATTCGTAGCGCTGTTGATCGCATGTCTCGGCTTGTTCGGGTTGGCCTCGTTCACTGCCGAGCAGCGGACGAAGGAGATCGGAGTTCGGAAAGTTCTTGGTGCTTCGGTCGCGAGCGTGGTGACGCTACTTTCGAAAGAGTTTCTCCTGCTGGTCGGCGCGGCCTTCGTCGTTGCGGCGCCGCTGTCTTACTATCTGATGAGCGACTGGCTGAGCGAGTTTGAGTACCACGCGGACTTTGGCACCGGCATTCTGCTCGCTGCCGGTCTCGGAGCGATGATCGTCGCGTGGCTGACCGTAAGCTACCAGTCGATGAAGGTGGCAACGGCAAATCCTGTCGTTGCCTTGCGATCCGAATAGTCGTTTCTCGCCTCCGAATGATCAACGCG
Organism: Rhodothermales bacterium; assembly: GCA_035512315.1. Taxonomy (GTDB): domain Bacteria; phylum Bacteroidota; class Rhodothermia; order Rhodothermales; family DATKEJ01; genus DATKEJ01. The sequence goes on from DATKEJ010000236.1 coordinate 6,755, forward strand.
TTGCGAACTCGCGTTCAGAGGTCCGACACTTTTGGGTGCCAATCACTCCAAAGGACTACGATGGAGCTAGACCTTTAGGACCACACAGGTAGTCCGAAAGGCTATCACTCCAACGGACTAACGGAGCTAGGCCTTTAGGACCACAGGGTCCGACGCACTCCCTCTGGCAACGTCACGGTTGGAACCGAAAACGTTGTCTCGAGCGGTGACTATTGCACGATGGCAACAAGCGAGGTGACCGAGAAGTACTCCCCCAAGACGCGAACCACGTACATGCCTCCGGGAATGTCGTCAACGTCAAGTGAAATGGACTTCGCCGTCCCGCTCCCGATCGGGCCGTCTGCAACGGTTCGGATGATGCGTCCGGTCGTATCCAGCAGATCGATGCGGACAGTCTGGCTCCGCGCCACCGAAAGCTCAAACCGGGCGCTGCCTCGCGCAGGATTCGGATGTACCGGGCTCATAAAGTGCGATGAAGGAAGCTCGACGCTGACCGCTACCGTGCGGGAGAACTCGAACGTCCCGTCGTAATCCACCTGACGCAGCCGGTACCGGTGTGAGCCCGGCGGCAGCCCGACGTCGCTGAAACGGTACTCCCTGAACGATTGGGATGTGCCGCTTCCGCCGACGAACCCCACTTCTTCGAAGGCTCCCGCGATTGTCGTCGAGCGTTCGACTCCAAAACCCGCGTTGTCTGTCTCCGACGCGGTTCGCCAGGCTAGCGTGACGACGTTCTTCGACGAAGTGGCCCGAAAGTCGACTAATTCCACCGGGAATACGATCGTACATTGCTGGATACCTTCAAACTCCTGCGATGCCAGCGGCTGCGACTCCCGCCTCCCGCCCATTAGCGTCCACAGCACCTCCCCTCCGGATTGAACCACGAGTGAACTGGGCGGCTCGCCGCAGGCTGCATCAAAAGCCATGCTGTAGCACAGTTCGGTTGGTTGACCGTCCGAAACGCCGCCGACGTTCCACGATAGCGTCTCCCTGGTTCCAAGAAGGCCAAGTATTGGATCTTCGGTGGTCGTGCCGGTCGTGCTTCCGGCGACATATCCCCAGCATGAGTCGGGCAACGGTTCGAAAAATGTGACCTCGCCGGGCGATGCGACCGTCCGGGAGAGGTGGGAGTAGATGTCGCTCTGGCTCAGTCCCGCCGCCGTGTTGAAAAAGTTGGCGTCCTCGGGCGACGTCGCAATCTCCTGCAGCAGCGAAATGCCGAACGCATTCGACGGATCGGCCGGATCGAGATCGATGCCGATCGTTATGATATGTATGCCCCCGGCCTTCGCGGCTTCCGCCGCCCCGACAGCCGCTTCGGTGCAGGCCGTCGGCGTCAAGGGCGTGACCGTGCACTGGACGTCGTCGTCCCAATTTGGCAGGCCGTCCGTCGACACGATGATTGTACGCAGCAGCCCGGCTGGACACTCATCGAGGACCGCCGAGCCAGCTTCGATGGCCGCGGCCAACGGTGTGAGAGCCGAGACAGATGCCGTACCGAGTCCCAGGACGGTGCCCTTGACGTCGGGAAACGACTCGCTCAGGGGCTCTCCCTGGACGGTCACGGCAACTGGACCTGGATTGGCTCTCGGCATCGAGCCGAACTGAAGCGACGGTCCGCTGTAGGTGACGATCCCGATCCTGTCTCCCTTCTCCGCCCGCAGACTGTCGACGAAATGGGTGATACCCGACTGAGCGGCTTCGAAGCGTGCGTTCGTGTTCATCGAGCCGCTGTTGTCGAGGATTTGAACCGCGCAAATGCCTGCCCTCTCGCCGGTAGCCACGACACAGGTTTCGACGCGACATTCTTCTCCAAACGGTCCAATGTTGACAAGCGGCCGTGAGGTTTCGAGGGACTGTGCCGACGTCTCGAGACAGAACGTCAGTGCCGCTGCGGCTGCGAGCAGTGAGAGGATGTTCGACCGTGTCATCTAACAAATTCAGTAGATCGGGCCACCGAGACCAAGGCTTGAGACAGAAAAGGCGACCCCGAAAAACGATATGCCCCTGTCATCCCGACGAAGGAAGGAGGGATCCCTCGCGGACCTCGGGATGGCCCCTCCGTCAGGCCCAAATATCCTGAATATTTCGCTATCAAATCCCCTTAGTTTTGGTGTCGCTGGTTCCTGAGCACGTGTATCATGTACCTTCTCCCGGTCTCGGTACGATCTTATCATCAACCATCGAAGTCTGACCCCTCCCGATTTTCACGTCTTTGTTACCGTATCTGGATGATCATATCGGTTAGAATCCGGTTCGAGTGCCGGCATTGGCTGGCACTTTTTATAACGGCGATCTTGACCTGGCCGACGGCGGCACAGGAACTGGAACGGCAGGCCTTGCCATACTGCGAACAGTTCGTCCCGAGGAGCACCACGGTGATCGATGGGGCCACGATCTCGACGCAAGTTTCGAATCACGGCACCGTTTCCGCCCCTCGGAATGACTCGACCGACGTTCGTTGGGGAGGACTGGGTTACGGCTATGAATTCGGGTTCTTCGTGGGTGCGGAAGTACCCGGCAGGGGAACGTGGGGATTGAGCGTCCCGAAAGTGGATCGGCAGGGACGGATAGCCCGCGATGCACAAGGCGACACAATGTGGGTGCGACAGATCGTTTCAGACGGGCTCGTGTCGCACGGAGGTGAGCGCTCACCGGACAGGACGGAAGCCTGGGGTTGGCACCCCGTGGAGTGCGTGGACGAACCCGTCGCCGAGCGGGCCCCCTGTTTTGCGGGCGCCTCGCTGGACTCGACGTTCGTGATGAACGATCTGAAAAACAGGGAATTCGACTACTACCCGTTTCAAGGTGATTCTACGTGGCAGGGACTCGGACTGCGGGTCGAGTCCCGGTACGTGCAGAGCGCCGACCCTGCCCTTCGTGACGTGCTGTTCCTGATCTATCGAATCGAGAATCGAGGCCGGCTGGACCTCGACAGCGTCGTCCTCGGGATGTGGGGAGATCCGCACATCGGGGGCGCCGACAACTATCAGGACGATCTCGCGCGATTCATTCCTGAACTTGGCTTGGTGGAGGTGTGGGATGCCGACGGCGTTGCCGACGTTCCGGATCTCGTCCCGGGATATTTCGGGTATCAGTTCCTGGAAGGGGTCCACGGCCTGACAAGCCTTACGGCGACGCCTTTCGAGGAGCTCGACCCCTCCGATGACGCGCAGCTTTGGGAGTTGGTGACCCCCGGACGATTCGACACGCTGCCGACCCGTCCCGGCGACGACGTCTACATATTCGGGTCGAGCTTCACGAAGCTGCGCGTCGGGGAATCTGTCCGATTCTCGGTGGCGTTAATGCTCGCCGAGACATCCGCCGGGCTTCGATCGAGGGCGACGCAAGCCAAGGATGCGTTCGGGCGGGAATGTCCTCCACTGACTCCGCACGATACGACTGACTTGCGCCGAGAGCGGGCAAATCGGATAGACGGTCTGGGCGCACAAACTGGACTCGAGCCCCTTTCGGCTCCGCTCGACCTGGCGGCGGTTGAGTGCCCCTTAATGTCCGGCTGCATAGATCCTTTCCACCGCGATGGGGGACTCTCATGCGCATGGATGGGCGGGCCGGCTTTGGATCCCATGGTCCTAACCCCTTCGCGAATCCCCGAGCCGCTCATGGATGCACCGGCCTCGGTGTCCGTCCTCCCCGGGGAGGAGTTCATCAGGGATGCCGGCCGTTCGACCGCCGCAACCCTCCGGCACACACTGGGCGCGCATGTGGCCCAGGTCGGGGCAAGTCGCCATCACGTCGCCACGCGCGCTTTCAATCAGTCCTTTGCCGGAAACAGCCTTCTGTTGGTCGACCAGCGGCAGGGGAGTGTCCCCGGTTTGGGTTTCAACTCATACGCCCTGCTTCCGGTGGCGTCGATAGACGTCGCGCAGGCTGAAGTGGTCCGCGGGCCGCTGTCGAACACGTACGGATCGAGAGCCGATCACGGAGCCATTCAGTTTCTCACGAAGGAGCCGTTCGAGTACCCCGGCACCGCAGTCTCAGCGTCCCTCGGGGAGAACAGCTTCTGGCAGGGCGCACTTCGTCATGCCCAGGCTCTGAGCTCGCGGGTCGCCTTCAAGGTGGTGGGGTCGTACAGTCGCGCCGACGACCAGCTCGTCGGCGCCATCGAGCCGGAGCTATTTGTCCATGACCTCGACAGCCGCGACGAAACGCTCTCGCAGGGTTTCGTCCGGGGAACGCTGCAATACCGCCACATTCCCTGCGGCTGTCTCACCGTGACCGCGAATGCAGACTACGCCGGAATGCAGCAGAACCTGCTGCACGACACGGGAGAGATGTTCGCCGACTACCGTCTTGGCGCCGGGCAGCTGAAAGTCGAAACCGACCACTTGATGGCCCAGACATACTACATGAAGGGCGACACGCGAGAGGCATTCGACTATCGAACCGGTCTGCCGATCATCGACGAGTCGGCGGTGTTTGCAGCGCAGTTTCGATACAAGGCTGGACTGTTCGAAGACCGGGAACAGATCATTTTTGGAATCGACTACGACCGGACGGATTCGGAGACGGGCGGCGATCTGGTGCTGCCCGGCCCGATCCTGCACAAATGGGCCGGCCTCCCCAATCCTTCGATTGTGAGCAAGGCAGCCCAGGATCTGTCGATCGATTATCCGATCCACCTCGGCCGGCACGGAGCCAACGAAAATGACGACGCCGTGGAGAATGTCGGAGCATACCTCCAATCGCGCACCGCTTTGGCCGACAAGCTGGAGTTGCACGTTACGGGCCGAACTGATCTCAACAATGTCATCGATCCGCAGTTCTCGCCACGTTTTGGGCTCGCATTTCGTCCGAGTTCCGCCTATGCCTTTCGCCTATCGCTGAGTCGCGGATGCGCCCGCCCGACGAGCCTTCAGTTCTTTGCAGATTTTCCGGTTGCCGGGTCTTCATTCCTGCCGGTCCGCGCCCGCGGTAATCTGGACGGCTGGCAGTTCAGCTCAGACCCGAGATCGACGTCACTCCTTCCGGCAACCGCCCCCTCAATTGCCGACGATGGCGTCGGAATCAACCTCGATCGTGCTTTTGCGGCTGCCACCGACAGCCTGTTCGCCCCGGGTGGGATGCTCGAGGGATGGGACGCACTGCAGACTTTCCTTCAGGAGCGAACCGCTTCGATTGAGGGTTTCTCGGAGGGCGTGCTGAGGTACGACACCGATCCCTTTTCGCCCACGGTGGCCGCGCCCACGAGCATCCCCGAACTCGAACCCATGATCACCCGCTCGATCGAACTGGGATACAAGGCCAACTTCCGCAATCGGACATTCTTTGGGGTCGATTTCTTCTACGCGAAGACGAAGAATCACATTAGCGGCCTGCGCTCGATCACACCGTTCGCCTTTGCTCCCGACCTTACTGAGGACCTGGAGGAAGCGATCTTTGCCTACTTCACGGATGACGAGCTGGCGCGGTACAAGCTCAGCCGTCAGGATCTTGCTTATCTCTACGGCACGGTCAGTGAACCCTTGAGCCGGCGCCCGGTCGGCATCCTCGAACCCGAGAAGGACCCCTTCTCGTTTGACGGGCCGGAGCAGGTGCTGACCTGGGTCAATTTCGGCGAGGCCGAGTACTTCGGCATCGACCTCGAGATGCGACGGGTGGTCAACGAGTATTTCTCGTATTTCGGCAACGTCTCCTGGCTGAGCGACTCCTACTTCGACGACGAGGACCTGAACGAAGCGGGAACGGGCTACGAGTTGGCACTCAATGCCCCCAGGCTCAAGGTCGCGGCAGGCGCGGAGCGGACGTTCTTCGAATCACTGCGCGTCTCGGTCGCCGGCCGCTACGTGGACAGTTTCGAGGTGCGCTCAGGCGTCCACCGGGGGCGGGTCGACAACTCTTTTCTGATGGATGTCGGGCTCGGATTGACGGCCGACGCGATCTCGCCCGGGCTTCACCTCGACCTGATGGCTGAGAATCTCCTCGATCACGAGCACCGCCAGTGGGCCGACGGCGCACTCCTCGGCAGGTACGTCACGGCAAGACTGACGTACCAACGATGAACGATGAGCGCAGAGCCGGTTGAGCGCGCTTCACAACAGCGCACGTCACGGCGGCGAGTTGTACTTTTGGGCGGGCATTTGGTCGCTGGCGTTGGTCGCCGGCAACCGGGTCCAAACTCAAATCCGACGCATGACGATTGGCCGCCTCCGGCCGTTCAACGCCTCCGAGCCGGCAAATGACGGGAGAAGTCATATCACACTTCGAGATCCTCGACACGCTTGGCGAAGGCGGCATGGGTGTCGTCTACAAAGCCCGTGACACGAAGCTCGATCGAATCGTCGCGATCAAGCTGCTCCCGAGGCCCCTGTTGCGGAGCGATGCAGACCGGGAACGATTCAGTCTCGAGGCCAGAGCCGCCGGCAACCTGAGCCACCCCAACATCTGCACGGTCTTCGAATACGACGAGGTCGACGGGCAGGCACTCATCGCCATGGAGTGCATCGAAGGACCGAGCTTGAGCGATCGACTCTCGGAGGGAAGGTTCAATCTCAACGAAGCGCTTGCGGCAACGAAACAGATCGCATCGGGGCTGGCCGCCGCGCACGCCAAAGGAGTCGTCCATCGCGACATAAAACCCGGCAACGTACTGATGACGGAGAACGGAGTCGTCAAAATCAGCGACTTCGGGCTCGCGAAGCTTGTAGGAGGGGCCGCCATGACACAATCGGGTGTCAGTGTGGGCACCGTCGCATACATGTCGCCCGAACAGACTCGAGGAGAAGAGGTCGGCCCCCAGACCGACATATGGGCCCTGGGGACGGTTCTGTACCAAATGCTGCGCGGCGATCTCCCGTTTCCGCATCAGTATCCGACCGCGGTAATGTATGCCATCGTGCACGAGGAGCCGCAGAACATGGACCTGCTCGAGGCTGAGTACGGATCCGAGGTGACCGGATTGATCAGGCGCTGTCTCAGCAAGGACCCGTCCGAACGTCCCACCGCCGAAGAAATAGCGGAGCTACTGGGAGCTGATGCCTCGTTAAGCCGCAGTGCAATCCGACCGGTCGTGAAGCCGAGCAAACTCCGGTGGAAGCCGGCGGCCATCGCGCTCGCCGTGGCTGCCTTGCTTGCCCTTGTCGTGAGCATTCTCCCCAACGATGCCGGCAGCGGCGTCGACTTTGCAGGATCCAGCATTGCGATTCTGCCGGTTGACGCTTCAGAGGGGCCGCGAGGCAATGCCTCAGCCGTAGACTCTACCCTGAAGCTGACGCTTGACGGCCTGCTTCAGACGGTTTCGGGCATCCTCGAGAGTCGGCTCACGGCGAGGGGCGCCGGAAGCATTGTTCCTTTCGGGGACATCCTCGAGCACGGAGTCTCTACGGCACAGGATGCCGCGTCGAAGCTCGGCGCGGACTACGCCGTCAAGAGCAGGATCACCGGCTATGATCCCGTTCCAACCCTCGAGTTTACTCTGGTGCGGGGAGGAGACGAGTCCGTCGGTGAATCGATCTCGGTACCGGTTCTAGTGACGGACCTGCAGGAGTCATACGAGGCCGCCCTCAGGCGAATCGGCGGCCTGCTCGGAGTCGCCGACAGTATCCTTGTCGCTCCGTCCGTCGAGGTTGCGGCCACGACGGCGGAAGCGTTTCAGCTTTACACGCGCGCTCAGGGACTTCTACAGCAGCGGTCGAACGTCCGCAGTCTCCAGTCCGCAGAGGAGCAGCTTCGGCGAGCACTCGAGCTGGACCCTGATTTCGCCGCCGGCCATGCCGCGCTGGGCCAGGCGGCACTTTACAGGTTTGAAGCGACAAAGGAACTGGCGCTCCTTGACCAGGCAGAGCGTCACTGCGACGAGGCCATTCGACTCGAGCCGAACCTGATCAGTGCGTACGTGACGCTCGGAACCGTGCTGGCTTACACCGGCAAGCACGGTCAGGCTCAGCGCGCGCTGGAGACGGCGCTGAATCGCGAGCCGTTCAACTCTGGGGCTCTCCTGGCCCTCGCGGAGGTCCAGGAGGATCTCGGCGATTACGAGTTGGCGGAGCAGACATACAAGCGCGCCATCGAGAGTAATCCCGACTACTGGGGCACACACAATCGTCTAGGCAAGTTCTATGTGGGCCGATCCGAGTGGCAGAAGGCCGCCGATCAGTACCAGCGGGTCGTGGATCTGGCTCCGTCCAACTCCATCGGGTATCGGAATCTTGGCGCCATGATGTGGTACCTGAACAGGATCGACGAGGCTCGAAAGAACTGGGAACTCAGCCTCGAGATTGAGCCTTCGTACAGCACCTACAACAATCTCGGTACCATGCACTTCTATGAGCGGAACTACCGCGACGCAGCAGCGGCCTACGAGAAGGCCCTCGAGATCAATGACAAGGATCACCGAGTCTGGGGACATCTGGCCACCGCGTACTTCTGGATGAGGGCCGATCGGGCGAAATACCTGAGTGCGAGGAGTAAGGCGGCCGAAATGGCGGAGCAGTGGCTCGCCGTGAGTCCATCCGACCGAGAAGTCAAGGCGGAGTTGGCCGGGTACTATGCGGAGCTCGGAGAGGCCGAGAAGTCGAGACGGATACTGGCCGAGTTCGGTCCGAATCCGGATCCGGAGATTGCCTCCAGTATCAGCTTTCAGGTCGGGGCGGCCTGGGAGGAGTTAGGGGATCGGGGTGCGGCGCTTGCGTGGATCCGGGATGCGCTCGAAAAGGGATACCCCACAAATGAGATCACCCACTATCCGGGCCTCGAAGCGCTGCGGGCCGATCCCGCCTTTGTTCGTATACTTGAGACCGTCTCAAATGGCTCACCTCAATGACGGTGGCCCTTCCATCAAAAACTGAATTCACGATGATACACTCTCGACTTATGGGTTCGGCCTTTCTCCTCGCGACCCTCCTATTCTACCTGCCCGTCGACACCTCCGCCCAGGGAAGACGCGGCGGCGGCGGCAACGTTCATTTCATGGATCTCAGCCTCCAGCCCGAAATGGTCGACGGCCAGATGAAGATCTCCTGCCTCGGTGATCCCGATACGCTCATCGTTCAGCGGCGAGATATCGTCGTGTTCCGGGCCGTAGGAACAAAGGTCAATCACGTCCGATGGGGCGGGAGCGTGAATCAGGACAAGAGGAGCCTGTCGGACGACAGTGAGCTCGAATCTCCCGAGTTTGACAAAGGCAGCGCGTTTGCCATCCGCATCGCCAACGATATCCCTAGAGGACGCCCGGAATACAAACTGGACGTGATGTGCGGCGACCATCCCGACGGACCTCCGATGATCATCGTCGATCCGTGACGCTAAACGTCCCGTCATCCCGAGCGCAGCGAGGGACCCCGTCCTAAACGCTAAACGAGAAACGAGAAACGCTAAACGGAACGCTAAACGAGAAGACGCAGTGGAATGCCGCGGGCGCTACTAGAGTAACCTCCCCCGGCTTCCGCTCCATCCAATCATTCCGGCCGCATTGAAATCTACCAGCGCAATATCCGACTTCGTACGGATAGACTTCAGAGGGGCGCTCAGCCGGGGGAAGGTCACCTCGGGAGGAAGCTGCCGCCGTGGCGAACATGGCAGCTACAGCAAGTCCTCCAGCACCCCCAGAGCGCCTCGCAGTCTCGCGGCTTCCTGTTTATTCTCGCGCAGCAGTCTAAAGTCTTCGAACACGAATCCGGGCGCGACCGTGGTGCCGACGAGGGTATAGTCGCCGAGTGTCCGCGCCGCCTGCCAGTGACCGGCGGGGACGACATGAACCGGCTTCTGATCACCGGCGAGCGGTCCCAGCAGCAGCCGCGTCAGTTTCATCGATGCCGGATCCACGACGAAAAGCTCCAATGGATCCCCCTCGCAGTGGTGCCAGACCTCATCGGATCGCAGTTCGTGCCACTTGCTGTGCTCGCCGCAAACGAGAAGGAAATCGATTGAGGTCATGGATGGTCGGTTGGATCGCTCATCGCTAGGCTTGACCAGCGTCGGCGAGCGAAACACCTCCGCGAAGTATCCTCCCTCTGGATGACCCCGAAGGTTGAGACTGGCGATGATGTCGCGTGCGCGTCCGATCATATGTCTCGCCCAGGAACAGGCCCGAACCATCGCCGAACTGGAAGCGCGACTCGATCGACTCGAGAAGCTTGGGCCAAGGACGGGGCTCGAGTTACACCTTTAGGCTCCCTCTAAACCGGTCGCACTTTCCGTGCTCAAATGAGGTAATTCGGGCTACTGTTCTTTTTCGATCGGCTCGAGCGACCGCAGGTATGCGTAGACGGCGCCGACCTCGGTGTCGGTCGCGGCGGTCCATCGCGGCATGAAGGCGTGAAGGGTGTCTCCGGTCGGACGGATACCTTCGCGTACCGCGCGGATGAACTGCTCCTCGTTCCAGCTCTGCAGCTTCGTCAGGTTGCTCGAAGGCGGCGTGCCCGGCGGGCCTGCCGCCGCGCCGGCCAGGTCGGATCCGTGGCAACCGTAACAGCTGACCGCCATGTACTCGCCGTACTTGACGGAAACCTCTGGAACAGGCGCGTCTTTCAGCGGGATGGTGTTATCGATTTTCGAATGCTCCAGTAGCGGAAAGCCGGGCGTCAGCACATAGAGCGCCCGTGCCATGGGCCCGACGCGCGCCTCGGGAGCCGTCCAGTCGACCGGCGGCACCTGCTTGACGTACGCGATGAGGGCGGCAAGGTCCTGGCGGCCGAGGTGGATGAACTCCTGGCTCGGCATGATTTTGAGCGGCCGGCCATCCGGAGCAACAGCGTGTCGTACGGCACGGACCCAGTCTTCGTCCGTGTACGTGTCGGCGATTCCACCTTCTCCCGACGTCAGGTTCGATGCGGCAATCGTGCCCATCGCGAAATTGTCGATCATAACCTCTCCGCCCAGATTCGCACCATGGCAAGCGGTGCACGCCCTTACGTTGGCAAGGTGCTCACCGAGCGCGAGCATGGCGGAGTCGGGCTGAGGAATCTCAAGGGCAACGGGATCGATGTCATGCGTAGCATTCAAGTCCTGATTGCTGAGGTAGTAGATGACGCCCAGCGCAATGAGAAAGATCGCGACAATTGCCCCGATGAAAATGCCGAGCAATTTTAAAACCTTCTTCATGGGATGTAATGCAGCTATGGTGGAGAAAATGGTCGGCGGAGTTTACGAGTTTTGCGGGTAACGAAAGTGAAACCTCTACTCGCAGCCGTCTTCGCAGTCCGCGTTAAAGTCCAAGGTGAGGAGTCCGGAGTCCGGCGAAAGCGATGCCGGTCCCTCCACCATGTTCGAGGGGCAGGCTCGTGGGCGGGCCCGCAGGGCTCATTCTGCGTTTTGCATTTTCAATTTTGAATTGTTAGGCTATCGCGCCACCGCATGAACTGCCCGCCCCGGCCGTGCACCCGTAGCAGTGCCGCGCCGTTCTGATGGAGTGCGCGCGCCAGGCATTCGGCTCGAAGTCCGAAACATGGGGGCGGACGCCGTCCCGAAGCTCCATCAACATGTCCAGTTGCTGGTTGAAGTCGCAGTCATAGAGCCGGCCGTCCCATCCCACCGATAACGTATTCCGGCACATGAGCCCCGCAATGGTCGCCGGATTGAACGCAGCGAGGAGCCGTTCCATGTAGCTCTCGAGCAGGCCTTTGTCGATCAGCCACTCGAGATAGCGCGCGATCGGCATATTGTTGAGGGTGAGGAGGCGGTCGAACTGCACGCCGTGATTGCTTAACAGCGCCTCCTTCCACTCCGCCTCGAGCGAAGGCTGGCTTCCGGCGATGAAGGCGCCAACCGGATTCGTCACCAGAACGAGCCGCCGGTCGGGATCTCCCTTCCCGTAGCCTGCCGCATTGAGTCGACTCAGTGCCTCGATGGATTTCTCGTACGCACCCTCGCCTCGCTGTGAGTCGGTCCCGAGCTTTCGATAGTGCGGCAGCGAGCACACGACCTCTACTCTTCTCTCGGAGAACCAATCCGGGAGGTGTTCGAATCGCCGCGTCACGAGAATCGTCAAGTTGCTTCGGACCATGACGTGCACCCCGCGATCTGTGCATGCGTCGACGAGGTACTCGAAATTTGGATTCAGCTCGGGCGCTCCACCGGTGAGATCGACGGTGGATGCGCCGGAACGATCGATCGCCCGCAGGCACGCGTCGGCAGTATCGCGATCCATGTTTTCTTCGTCACGGTCGGGCCCGGCATCCACATGGCAGTGCCTGCAAGTCATGTTGCAAAGCTTGCCGAGATTGATCTGGAAGATCTCGATTGACTGCGGCCGGAATTCGGGCCATCCCGCAGACGCAATGTCGGTGTTGAAATCCCCGGTGGCTGTCGGGCCTTCGTCGAGACTGACAAGAGCGAGTCTCTCCAACTGCTCGGACGAGTCCGCCAGTGGGGACCGTCTGTAATGAAGGCTCGTAGTGGTCCGCGGACCGTCAACAGTCTCGATCCGTCCGTGTCGGTCGGCGATTTCCAGTGGGATGAATGTCATCTCGTTTGAGTCTCAAGAGGGCGGGCTACAACAGGTGATGGTGGGTCACCGGCTACATCGACTTCTTCTTGACGTGGTCGAGCATCTGGACGCCGTGAACCAGCGAGGCGCCGCCCCGGATGGCGGTTGCCACGTGGACGGCCTCGGTCATCTGCTCCAGGTCTGCCCCCTTCTCGAGACAGTCGGAGGAATACGCATCGATGCAGTACGGACACTGAACCGCGTGCGAAACGGCGAGCGCAATGAGCGATTTTTCGCGGGCCGTCAGCGCCCCGTCCTCAAACACCTTGTTGTAGTAGCTGAAGAAAGCAGCCGCAAGGTCCTCGTTGCCTTGGGCGATGTGTCCAAACCGGGGAAGCTGATCGGTGTAGTAGGTTTCCATGTTCTTTCCAAGGCGTCGGTGAATTGGCGGCACACTAGTACGTATGCCCAAGTGGGCTCGAAGTTACAGGAACGGTCCGAAGTCAGACGTCCAAAGTCCGAGATCCAACCCGAGGATCCGTCATCCCGGACTCGATCCGGGATCCAGGCTGACGAAACCTCAAGAGTGTCATCCCGGACTCGATCCGGGATCCAGACCGGCGAAACCTGGATCCCGGCGTCCGCCGGGATGACGGACCTTTGGGGATTCCCAGACGCCAGGCGTGACTCGACTCCGGACCACGGACGACGGACGTCTATTTCGTAAACCCCTCCGACACGAACCGCAGCACGTCCGGCAGTGCCGTGCGCCAGTAACTCCACTGGTGGCCTCCGTCGCGAACCCGATATTCGTGCGGGATGCCGTTCTTCTTCAGGGCCACATGCGCAAGGGCGTTTCGATCCGAGAGGTAATCATCATCGCCGCAGTCAACGTACCAGCGGACGGCCTTCTTCTGCTCCTCCGGCAGGTTTTCGATCAAATGAAGGACGCTGTGACGGCGCCAGTAGGGTTCGAAAACGTCATCCGTGATGGAATCCGGAATGTCGAAGTACTGGCGGAAGTCGTCCGCCGTGGTCACGAAGCTCGCACTCAACGGTGCGGCGGTTGAAAACATGTCGGGACGGTGGAGCGCGTAGACGAACGTCCCTCCGCCTCCCATCGACAGACCCGCGACGGCGCGGTACTGCTTCTCTGCTTTGACCCGATACGTCCGCTCGATGAACGGGATGAACTCATCGAAAAAGAAATCCTCGTATCGCCAATCGCTGTCGAGTCGATTGAAGTAGTTCTCAGTACCCGATGTTGCATCGGGCATCACGATGATCATCTCCGTGGCGTCTCCGTTTCGGATTGTCTCATCGGCGATTCCGGGCGCCTGCCCGAATTGGATCCACGCCGTCTGATCGTCCGTGCGTCCGTGGAGCAGGTAGAGGACGGGGTAGGAGCGGGCTGAAGACTCGTAATCCCAAGGCAGGTAGAGGGCGTACTTTCGTTCGTCGCCCAGTATTTCGCTCGTCATCGACAGATCGTCGAAAACCTTGCCGTGCTGTGTCGAACCGGAAGTAGAAACGAGCAGGACGATTGCAGCTGTGAGTGTATTCCTTGCCATGGCAGACAGTCAGGATTCGACGTTTGTCAAGGGGTATGCGTTGTGTTTTCGGCCAATTTACCGCGTCGCGCGCCAATCGACCGCCTTGACGTGCTGAATTGGGAGGTCTCCGTTCCGCCCCTCATGCGACGGACGCTTCCGGTGGAGCCACTGGTCACTGCGAAGTCCGAAGTCAGATGTCCGAAGTCCGACCCGCAATGGAAGTCGATAGACCGCCGGTTTGTCGCTACCTGTCGGACTTGAATTCGGGTCGGACTTCGGACTTGGCACCTCGGACAATAAAATACTTGTTGACAACACATGTTCACAACACGTATATTGCATTCATGAAGTCAATCCAAGACGAAATAAAGCAGACGCGACCTTTTCCGACTTTGGAGGAAGAGGCGGCCGTCAGCCTTGCGCGCACTGCGGCGGTGATGAATAACGCTTTCTCAGAACTGGTTAAACCATACGGTCTGACGCCGACCCTCTACAACGTGCTAAGGATTCTTCGTGGAGCGGGAGAGAAGGGGCTGTGCCGTTTTGAGGTAAGGGATCGATTGATCGCGCCCGAGCCCGATGTCACACGCCTGCTCGACCGTCTCGAGAGAGCCGGACACGTGACCCGCGAGCGTGATCAGGTGAACCGCCGCCAGGTGAAAGCTCGGATTACGAGTTCGGGACTGGATCTTCTCGACCGGTTGGAAGAACCACTTCGCGCTTTTCACGAGCAGCACCTGGGGCACGTTGGGAAGGACCGCCTCTCGGCACTGATCGATGCCCTCGCCGCCACCAGAGCCGGAAACTGAATTTTTTTGATCCAACATGTGTTGTAAACACAATTTGTTATAAACACAAAACAACCGAAGCCATGAATACCTTGAAGCATCTTCTTTCTCCGCGGACATCGTCAAAGATTTCCGCAATCACGCTTCCCGCCGCACAGGTCGTGGTCAGGATCGGCGTGGGACTCCTCTTCATGCAGCACGGAGTTCAGAAACTGTTCGGATTGCTCGGCGGCGTTGACGGAGCCGGCGCCACGGCGCCGCTCTTCTCACTGTTCGGTGCGGCCGGCGTTCTGGAGACGTTTGGAGGACTCGCCATCGTACTCGGGTTGCTCACACGTCCGGTGGCGGTGCTGCTGTCGGGACAGATGGTCATCGCCTACTTCATGATGCACGCCCCGCAAGGCGGCTTTCCCATTCAGAATGGAGGCGAACTGGCCGTGTTCTTCGCTTTGGCATTCGGATTCCTGTTTGCAACCGGCGCCGGGAGATGGAGCTTTGACGAGTATCTGTTTCGTGAAGAGTCGTCAGACCGAAGTGAGCAAATCCGCCGCCCGGCGCTCGAAGAACATCGGAAGACGATCGCCGATCGCGAACCCGTCAGCCCTGAGCGCAAGCAGAAGGTGGAAGAAGAGCGTACCGCGACGGTCGTGAATTAAGAAGACGTCGGGCCTCCAAGCTGGCGTCAGGTTCAAACATGCACCTTGCACCTTGCACGATGCACCTCGTGGACATTCCTCGAACCTCGAACGTAGAACATAGAACATAAACGAGAGAACAATGAACACACTGACTCAACAAATAGCCGTCGACACCTACAACATCGACACCGCACACTCCCGCCTGGCATTCGTGGTGCGCCACCTCGGATTCAGCAAGGTCCGCGGATCATTCGAGAAATTCGAAGGGACGATCAAGATGGATTCTAACGACCTTACGACAATTGAGGCGCAAGTTGCTATCGACACCGCGTCCATTTCCACCAACGACGAGAAGCGCGACGCGCACCTCCGCTCCGAGGATTTCTTCGACGCCGAAAAGCACCCGGAGCTGACGTTTCGGAGCGCGGAGGTCCATAACGTTGACGGGAAGTCGTTCGGAATGAAGGGCGATCTGACAATGCGCGGCACAACGAAGGAGGTCGAGCTTCTCGGCGAGTACCTCGGCGAAGGGCCCGATCCCTGGGGCGGCACACGGATCGGCCTCGAAGCACGCACGCTGATCAACCGGAAGGACTTCGGTCTCAACTGGAACGTCGCCCTCGAAGCCGGTGGCTTCCTTGTCGGCGAGGACGTGGAGATCGTGCTGGAGATCCAGGCGGTTAGGACGACCTAAGGTCCGGAGTCCGAAGTCAGACGTCCGACCATGCCGCGAGCCTGCCGCGAGTGAGCGAGCAC
This sequence comes from Rhodothermales bacterium, assembly GCA_035512315.1. Taxonomy (GTDB): domain Bacteria; phylum Bacteroidota; class Rhodothermia; order Rhodothermales; family DATKEJ01; genus DATKEJ01. Next base: position 22,875 of record DATKEJ010000236.1, read on the forward strand.
GGGTCATGGATATGGTAACGGTGCAACTAGCGAGCGACGAGGGGTCATCCCGGGTCAAGCTCGGGATGACGACCGGACCGAGTCCGGGATGACACTTTTTGAATCTCGGGCCTCTCTCCACTACATTGATCTCGTTACATCCGCCTGCCGCGAAATGGAACGGCCCTCCGCCCACCCCGAGCCTGACGGCTCCGCCCTGATCGCCGTTCTCCCGGCAGCACTGAACCGCCGCAACACCGTTGGAGGTCTTATGGAAAAGACGAGCCCCTGCAGGAGTTTCCCCAGCCTCATCGTGCTTCTCATCGCGTCCTTGCTCCTTGGCGCCTGCTCGGGGGATAACTCCGCCGATAACGAGCCTGACGACGAGTTCGATTTCGACCGTGACCTGATCGCTTTCCGCTCGTTTCGCGACGGAAACCAGGAGATTTACCTCATTACTCCGAACGGAAGCGAGTTCATCAACATCACTACGAATCCGGCAGACGACTCCGATCCAGCCTGGTCTCCCGACGGGGCAAAGATCGCCTTCACTTCCGATCGTCCCGGCCAGTTCGAAATATTCGTCATGAACGCCGACGGCTCCGGAGTGGTCAGACTGACGAACCATCCGGCCAGTGACACGCATCCGACCTGGTGCGACAACGGGAGCAAGATTGCCTTCCGAAGCAATCGCGACGGCAACTCCGAGATCTACATAATGGATGCGGATGGAACGAACGTCGTCCGCCTGACGAATGACCCCGGGTCGGACCTCGAGCCGACCTGCGCGCCCGGTTGTTCGAAGATCGTTTTCTACTCCAGCCGATCCGGCAACGGCGACGTGTATGTCATGAACACGGATGGATCGGGTCTCGAAAACGTCGGATCTGACGAGCATTTTGATTGCTCGCCCGGACTGAGCCCGGACTGCTCCAGGATATCGATCGTGACCGATCGGGACGGATCGAATGACATCTACCTCATCAATCTCGACGGATCCAACCCAACGCTCCTGGCAGGCGGTCCCGGAGATGAATTCCAATCGTCCTTCTCCAGCGACATGGCGCGAGTGGTTTTCGACTCCGACCGGACGGGAAACTGGGAGCTCTACACGGTTCGCATCAACGGCACGGACCTCAATCGGATCACGAACAATCCATCCACTGACGACCTGCCAGTCTGGAGGCCCTAAAGAGGTTCGAAGTTCGAGGTTCGAGGTTCGACCGCTGTCGGGAGTACGCGTGTCTTTCAGAGTCCGTCATCTCGGACCGCTCCGAGGTCCAGACTGGACTCCCGGACATGGTCCCCCGCCGGAGGGGGCGGCTGGAGCGACGACCCGTGGATTCTCTACCTAACCGGGAAGAGTCGGACGGAGCGGAAGCCGGGGGAGGTTACTCTCGGAGCGCCTCCGCGGACGTACTCATTCGCTCGGAGGTAAGCCCCCGCACGGTCGTTTCTCGTTTCTCCTTTCTCGTTTCTCGTTTTCTAATGCCCCCCCATCACGGGAACCCGCACCTCCGTTCGCTCCCAGCGCAGCACCATGTCCTTGCCCATGCCCATTCCAGTTTCGGCGTCCTCGAACGAAATCGTAAACTGATCGACAACCCCGTCTTCAGGCAGGGTGTGGACCGGTACTGAGAACGCCAGTACGTCACTCTCCGGAGTGTACACCGGAGTGAACACGCCTGCTTCCGCATCGAAGGTGCCCGTGCCATCGAGACCCAGCAGTGGCGTGATATGGATCATCCAGGACTCAGGACCGGGCTCCGTGAAAATCGAGTACGTACCCGCATCCAGATGATTGCCTCCGAACATGACGGAGCCGGTCACGGTAATCTCGGTGGCTTCACTTGCGCCCGTCCGCCAGATTTCGCCGAAAGGGACGAGGTAGGTCGTGCTGTCGTTGGTCGCCCCGAAGATCTTGCGTTCGCGAACGTATGGGCGTCCGTACGTGACTTTAACGTACGTATCGCCGATATGCGTGCGGGCAATTCCGATCGGACTGAGGCGCCGAGAGGGGTGAAGATCCTGGGCAACGGCAACTTCGTCCACAGCGGTCAGCGAGATCGCAATCAGGGCGACGGGGACGAGCAGGTGGTGGAAACGCATAGCCTGAGTTTAGTTTGTGATTCACAAAGTGGCAATAAAGAATAATACGGCGCTGGCTGAGTCGCCACCCAGAAGCTTCGAAACAACCCGCCCGGCCGGCGATACGAGAGTGTCTCGTTAGAATAGGATGCGGTCATGAACGATTCAATCCAGGCGATCCTGTGGGACAACGACGGCGTGCTGGTCGATACGGAGCACATCTACTTCCGTGCAACACAATCGGTGCTCACCGAGGCAGGTGTGTCGCTCGACGCGGATGATTATCGGCGTCACTTCCTCACCGGATCATCCGGCGCGTGGCACCTCGCAGCCGAACGAGGATTCGGTGCGGACCAGATCGAGGAGATGAGGCAGCGTCGGAACGATCTGTACGCGGAGACTCTGCGCAGGTCGGATCCTGCGATCGAAGGCGTGCGCGATGTGCTTCAAGCACTTCAGCGTTCCTTCCGGATGGCCATCGTAACAAGCTCGAGGCGACGCCATTTCGAGATCATACATGAGCGCACGGGCTTCCTGCGCTACTTTGAGTTCGTGCTCGTGCGAGAGGACTATTCGAAATCCAAACCCGATCCTGCACCGTATCTGACCGCCGTCGCAAGGCTAGGCCTGCCGACGGATGCATGTCTCGTGATCGAGGATTCAGAGCGTGGATTGCGGGCTGCCACTGCGGCCGGGCTGCGCTGCTGGGTGATCCCGACGGAGCTAACGAGGGACGGGAATTTCTCCGCCGCAGACCGGATTCTCACCAGTATCAGCGAGGTACCAAGGTTACTACCCGCCGACCGAGAGAACCGATAGCCACAGGATCGCAGACTTGCAGACTTGCAGACTCGCAGACTTGACAACCTTCTGCGAAGCAGTATATTCGGATCGCCCGTCCCCAACCAACCCACCACAAAAATGAATTCGCATCCTCGAGCCTCGCGCGGGGCTGTCCTCGCGTCTGGTGCACTCGCCCTCTGGCTGGCAGCCGCGCCGGCCTCCAGCTGTGCCCAAGCCACACTGTTCGCAGAGGGATTGACAAACCCGTCAGGCATTTACGTCGACGATGGAGGCTACGTCTGGGTCGGCAGTCTCGGCACCGGGGCCAATGACGCCGGCGTGTATGTCGTCACTTCGGAGGGAGTGATGCATCCGTTCATAACCGGGTTACCCTCAACGCTGATCATGGGATTGCCGTCCGGCGCCAACCACGTGTACTTCAACAACGACGTCCAGTTGTTCATAGTGCAGGGAGAGGGTAACGCCGTCCAGTCCGAGTCGATACTCCTTGTCGACACGACCGGCTTCACACCCGGCGACACCCCCCTCGGCCCGGCGGACATCGACGCCGTCTTAAACATCGGGGATTTCGTCCACGGCGAACTGGGATTGATCGGCACTTCGAATCCGTTCGCGATGACGTTCGTCCCGAATAGCTCACAGGCCTACGTCGCCGACGCGAAGGCGAATGCGATCGTGGCGAGCGATGATGCCGGACTGTCGATTCTTGCCCAGTTTCCGAACATCGTTCCGACCGGGCTCGACTACCATGACGGCACGATCTACGTTGGAACATTGAGCGGTTTCCCTTTCAGTGAGGGCGCAGCGTCCATACTCGCGGTAGACACCGCAGGAAACGTGAGTACCTACCTTGATGACCTGACCACCGTCGTCGACCTGCAAGTCATTCCCGGCGGCGGCGGCGTCGTATTCCTCGAACACCGATTCACTCCCAACGCGGGGATTCTCTACAAGTACGAGAACGAGGAGCTGACCGAAATGGCTACCGGACTCGACCGGCCCGTCGGGTTGAGGATCGGACACAGGGGGGAGGTGTACGTATCGCTGCTCGCAAAGGGCGAGATCGTCGTTGTCGAAGGTGTCGTGACCGATACGGAGCGGGAGCTTCCCGAGCGATCCATGCCGATGCGTGTCGAGGCCTATCCCAATCCGTTCTCTGACGGCGTGAACCTCACGGTCGACGTTCAGGAGGCAGGCCAGGCCAGCCTGACGATCGTCGACGCGCTGGGTCGTACAGTCCACCGCGAAGAGTACTCTCGACTGGAAGCCGGGACGCACCGCCTTCGATGGGCGGCCGGGGCGGCCGGACGTATTTCGCCGGGATCATACCTGTACCGGGTCGAAGTTGGGGGGAGTGTCGTGAACGGGATTGTCGTGAAGCAATAATGGAAGGAATTGCTAATTGCCAATTGCTAATCGCTAACTCCCGTATGCCGCAAGCTGTCGCAGAATCGAAGACCCGACTACGCTGCTTACCAGCTACGACGGGCAGACTTGCAGACTTGTAGACTTGTAGACTTGTAGACTTGCAGACTCGTAGACTATTTCAGCCCTGACGGCAG
>DATKEJ010000237.1:0-3164 GCA_035512315.1 Rhodothermales bacterium
CGTCTCATCTGCTGCCCGCCGGCCGAGCTGCCCGGTCAGCGTCGAGGCCGCACTCAAAAGCAGGGCCAAGCAGAGAGTCCCCGAGCGTATCCACTGCCGGTTACGATCATCCGGCATCGCCATGGCCTCGACCGGTGTAGAGGTATTCCTCGCCTCAGCGTCCTACGATGACCGAGAACCTGATGGTGTCCGCGAGCGGGTGATTCTCCTCGAGCGGATAGATGTACGAGAAGTCGACGCCGAGGATGTTGTACCGGATCCCGGCCCCCAGCGTCAAGAACTCCCGGTTTCCGTTGTCCGGATTCTCGTAGAAGTAGCCGCCGCGGAGCGCGAACAGGTTATTGTACCAGTACTCGAGACCCAGGCCGATCGTCAACTGGTCGAAGACAGAAAGCTGATCGAGTTCACGACTGTCCTGCGTCCCGGTGTTGATGTCGATCGACTTCCACGAGGAGAAAATCGCCTTATACCACGATTCAGCGCCCGTCGAGTCCCTGTCGACGAGCAGTTTTGTAAAATCGTTGGTGATCCTCAGCGAATTGTACTCGTCAAACTCCATTTTATAACTCCAACCAAATCGGAAGTTGGTCGGAATGGGGTCGCTTTGCTCCGAGTCGGAGTACTGGATAGTCGGACCCATATTGGCCAGATTGAATCCGAACGAGGCCTGACTCTGGACGCCTCCCGCGCTGAACGGCGCGGTCTTGAAAAGGCCTGCGAGGTCGAAACCTACCGACACGCCGGCCTTGGTTTCCTGGGTACCAACCAACTGGCCAGGGGCCAGGTTCGAGTAGATGAGACGCAATCCGGACCCCAGCCCGAACTTCTCGCTCACTTTGAAGCCATAGGAACCACCCACGGCGACATCGTAGGAGCGGAAGGTTCCACACGGGTTATTCCCCTCGTCCCGGCATTCGTGTTCGCCGAGGTTCAGATAAGTAATGTGCATGCCGAACGTTCCCCAATCCGGCACATGGTACTTCCCCGACACATAATCGAAGAACAGACCGGCATCGAATTCGGGCAGCCACTGAGAGTGGGTAATCGAACCCTCGATACCTTCCTGAAATGCAAGCCCGGCCGGATTCCAGAAGACGGCATTAGCGTCGGTGGCAACGGCAACGTTGGCATTACCCATGGCGGCCGCCCGGCTGTCGGGCTCGATTTGCAGGAACGGCACGGCCGCCGCCCCCACCTGCCCCATCGCCGTTCGATTTCCAACGAACATAAGGAGCGCAACAACCCCAACAGCCATTCCCAGCATGCGGGACCGCGATTCGGTCACTATCATCGTCTTTCTATCAAATTGTTATAAATCGGAGACCATTCGTTCGGGTCTCCGGCAGGGCAGTATGTGCCTCAAAACTGCAGTACCGAGATGCTATAGGCCAAAGACTTTGATAGAGGGTCCCTCAATGAGGCGTTCCAGAATTACCGGAGAACGGCCAATCTACCTATGTGTTCCACCGAATCCTCCTCGCCCGAGGGCAGATCAACGGTCACTTTCAGCTGATACAGGTATACACCCGTCGCAAGTTCATCCAGATCATCGTCGCGTCCATCCCATGGGATCTGGACCGGCCCTCCCGGCAGTACACCGCTCGGGAGCGTCTCGCTTTCGTCGAGTACGCTGAGCACGCGGCCCGAAACGCTGTATAGGCGCAGTCGAACGCGCGCGGGCGTCCCGGCGGGCTGGTTGTGCTCGAATACGAACCGGGTCGAGCGAGCCATGGGGTTCGGGTAGTTAAAAACATTCTGCAGGACAAGCGCCTCCGTCGGCGCGACAATGTAGTCGAGTACGGCTGTGGAGGAGTTGTTCGCCACGTCCCACGCCTTCACACGCAGCGTGTGGTCGCCTATCGCTTGCTGCGGAAGGCGGTACGTCAACGATCCTGACTGGAATGAGCCCAACTCAGCTTCAAATCGATCGCCGATCTCGACGGCGTTCTGCTCATCCTCGTCGATCACCAGCAGCATCTCGTGGCCGACGCCGGTGCCGACGGTATTGATGCCCGTCTCGTCACGAAACTTCACCAGAAGGAGCGGCTCGGGGTGCGTGAGGCCTCCGGATACGAACGTCGTGTCGTTCAGGAACAATTCAATGGCCGGACCCTCGTTGTCGACGACCGGATTGTCAGCCGTTCCGCCCACCTTAACGCGTTCTGTAGCTCCGAACCCGTCCCCGATCTCCGATGAAGCGTACATGGATATCCTACCGGGGAGATCGCTGAAGGAAATGTCTTTCGGGACGACGAACGTGACCTGGAAACTCCCATTCACCACGCGTGCCTGGCCGCGATAAATGAGGTCGTTCTGAATGGTGTACGACCCTGCCGGAATGTGACGCCGATCTTCAGGTTTGATCTCGACGTTTCGCTTCGCATCGAATACGGTGATATCCACCGTGCCGTTGTACGATTGATCTCGACCGGAGGCGGAGGCTACTTCGCCTTCCAGCGTGACGCGGTCGAGCGCTTTGAGCGCGACCGAGGTCGTGTCTCCGACCGGAATTCCGTTCACGCGCACGATTCCGACCTCGCGATTCGGCAGGCCGAGGCGCATGGTCGGATCTCCGAGCAGATTGAACTTCCGGTTGTTGCTCTGCAGGCCGGCGGCAGAGTTCTTCGTAATTCGCAGCACGTCGCCGAGGCGGAGTCCGCGTCCCAGTTCGTCGCGCCTGACAAGATGCCTGTTGAGCTCCAGATTCAGCGCGAGATTGTACGTGTTCGGATTCGACCACGTTACGACGATCCGAACGGTGGTAAAGAGCGCCACCGACCCTCCTACCTCGCGAATCAGCAGCAGCTCGGCGCCGCTTTTCTCACGATCGGTGTCGAATCGACCGAATGTGCAGGTGGCGGTGATGAACACCGACATCCGGTCGCCATTGTCCATCCGGTCGATATCCTCGAGCGTGAAGATCCGTTCATCGGCGAGACCGGAAATACCGCCGTGGCCGCTGTAATTCCAGACGAGCGTCCCATCGTCGAGCGTCGTGAGAATGTCTCGTTTCGCGTCGGGAATCCGCCTGCCGTTCGACGTCGTCACCGTTGGATACGAGATCGCGTAGATCTTTCTGATATTGATTTCCGGGAATTGGTCGACGAGCGCCTCCGCAACCACGTCTGCGTTCTGCGTGTGCAGATCCTTGTCGTCGCTGCTTC
>DATKEJ010000238.1:0-13982 GCA_035512315.1 Rhodothermales bacterium
GGTGAAGATCCCTAATGCCCAGTTGCTCGGACCCGCGGAAGACGAGCTGATCAGCATCATCCGGGTCGCTCGTGGTCTCGACATCTCCCAGGAAAACGATTTCGCGATCAACCGTCAGGACGCATTCCGGCAGCAGTTCAACACCATGAAGACCGTCATCTACGGTATCGGCCTGTTCCTGACGGCTCTTTCGCTTCTCGTCGGTGGAATTGGGGTGATGAACATCATGATCGTTTCGGTTAAGGAACGAACCCGCGAGATCGGCATCCGCAAGGCGGTCGGAGCAAAGCCGCGCGCCATCATGACTCAGTTTCTGCTCGAGGCGGTTTTCGTTTGCGTGGGCGGCGGTGTCATAGGCATTTTGATCTCCTACGGCGTCGCGATGATCATCAACTCGTTCTTCACCGCCGTCCTGTCGACGGCGACCGTCATTCTCGCCTTTTCGATCTGCGTCGGCGTGGGGCTCGTCTTCGGATTCATCCCGGCGCGGTCGGCGGCAAAGGCGCGGCCAATCGAAGCGCTGCATTCCGATTAGGAGCCGTAACCCATGAGCTTCGCAGAGTATTTTTCGATCGCCTGGGACTCCATCCGCTCAAACAAGCTCAGATCATCGCTGACGCTGCTCGGGATCGTCATCGGTGTCTTCGCGATCGTCTCGTCTGTGACGGCAGTCCGCGTCATCGACGTCTACTTTAGCGACACGATCAATTTTCTCGGCAGCACCACATTCTCCGTTCAGAAGACTCCGGGAGTCCAATTCGGGCATCGCGACGAGCGCATCCGAAAGCGGAGGCACATTACCTACGAACAGATCACAACCTATCGCCGGCGCGCCGAGCTCCCGATCGTGGCGAGCCCGACGGACTGGTTCGGCGGGATCGTTGCATCCTACGCCGACCGGGAGACGCGTCGCGACGTCTCGCTGGTCGGTTCTGACGAGGGGTGGATCATCAACAACAGCTACGACCTGGCAGCCGGTCGTTTTCTTACCGACTCTGACGTTCGAATGGCCCGACCCGTCGTCGTCATCGGCCAGTCGGTCGCCGAGACCCTTTTCCCGAACGAAAGTCCGCTCAATAAGGAGATCAGGATTGACGGTCGCAGGTTCCAGGTCATCGGCGTGCTTGCGGAGAAGGGGCAGGCCTTCGGCCAGGATCTCGACCAGACGGCGATCGCGCCCATCACCAGACTTCTAGCCCTGTACGGATCGGTAGGTCGCAGTTTATCAATCGAGATCCGCGCCCCCAGCATCCAGCTCCTCGGCGCGACGATGGACGAGGCAACAGGCATTCTCCGGTCGATACGGAAAGTGCCTCCCGGTGAGGAAAATGACTTCGAAATTGTGACGAACGAATCGCTGTTGTCCGCCTTCACGTCGTTCACGCAGTACCTGACGTTAGGCGGATTGGGCATTGGCCTCATTGCGCTCCTGACGGCCGGGATCGGCATCATGAACATCATGCTGGTTTCGGTGACTGAGCGTACGAGAGAGATCGGAACCCGCAAGGCAGTGGGTGCGACAAACGGCGCCATCCTACGGCAATTCCTGATGGAGGCGATTTTCCTCTGCCAGGTGGGTGGAATCGTCGGGATACTGATGGGAATTCTGGGCGGCAACATCACCGCTCTGGCGTTCGGCATCCGACCGACCTTCCCATGGGACTGGGCGCTGATCGGCGTCGGAGGTATTACCCTGATCGCGCTTATATTCGGCGTGTACCCGGCCTATAAAGCAGCTCGGCTGAATCCGATCGATGCGTTGAGGTATGAATAGGTTCCAGGTTCCAGGTTTCCGTCATCCCGGACTCGATCCGGGATCCAGTATTCGTTCAAGGTGCAGGGTACTTGGTGCAAAGTGCAGGGTCCAGGGTGCAGGGTGCAGGTGGGCCGGTGAACAGACATTGGAAAATCAGATGGGAGCGAGGCTGTTGAAGCCGAGATCTTATCCAGGGATTAATGAACGGTGACCCCGTTTTAGAAGCAAAGCGTAACGCTGCGGTACAAGCTGCGGCGCTCGTCACCAGCGGAATGAGGGTCGGGCTCGGCACTGGCTCAACGACTGCCTTCGCCCTCGAGGAGCTCGGGCGGAGGATTCGCGAGGAGGGTCTTTCCATTGTTGGGACGCCGACGTCATCCTCGGCTGAGCTCCTCGCTCGGAAATTCGGAATCCCCACCGCCCCGCTCGAGGTGCTCCTTTCACTCGACATCGCGCTCGACGGCGCAGATGAAGTCGATCCGAATCTGAACCTGATCAAAGGCCGAGGTGCGGCTCACACCCGCGAGAAAATCGTTGCCCGACAGGCCGATCGGTTCGTCGTACTCATTGACGATTCTAAGATGGTAGAACGTCTCGGAACCCTGATGCCCGTACCCGTCGAAGTCGTACCCATGGCGGCAGCGGTCGTCGAAAAGGAGATCTCGAAACTTGGAGGCATGCCGGAGCTTCGAATGGGACTTCGCAAAGATGGTCCAGTCGTAACGGACCAGGGGTTCTGGCTTATCGATGCCCGTTTCGGGGCGATCGACGATGTGGAGGCGCTGAACCTGGCGCTGCTGGGCATCCCGGGAGTGCTCGATCACGGCATCTTCCTTGGAATGGCGACCGACGTGCTGGTCGGGTCGGCTGACGGCGCCGTGCGGCGCATGAGCCGTTAGCTCTCTACCCGCTCCTCATTGGCCTCTTGTACTTCCGAGCGTTGCGCGATTGCCCTGGCGGCGGTTACCCCCATGCGCATGGCATCATGCATGTTGGGGTACGTGAAAGCGCCCTGCCGCCCCGTCGACTCCAGATTCGATATCTCTGCGAGATACTTTTCGAGTCTTTCCAGATGCGGCTCGAATCCGAGCGCGAAGACCGGGTAGCCCCACTCGTTGGTGAGGAGGTGCATCTCGACGATGTCCTCCTCCTTCAGCATCCCTTCCTTCTCCAGGGACTTGACGATCTTGCGGCGTGTCTCCTCACCGCCTTTCCACCGATCGTCTCCGATGTCGCACGTTACTTCGACGAGAATGGTGGTGTGCCCCTCGGGACTGATCGTTACACCGCTGCCTTTCGGCTCTGAAAACCTGTGGAAAACGTGCTCGCGGAAGTACACGTACAGCGCATCTTCGAGGACGCGCTCCTTTTTGACGAGCAGGCCGTAAATGGCGATCGCCTTGAACTTGATGTGGTCGCACGAAGCGAGCAGCTCGTCGCCGGCGCCCGGGCTGACCGACCGCACGAGTGCGTTCACGGGTATCGTCGAAACGACGGCATCGCATTCGACGGTCGCCGTTTCGCCGTCCTTCAGGTACGTCACCGACCGGACTTTGCCGTCCTCGACGTTCACCCGATCCACCTCGGCTTCCAGAATAATCTGTGCTCCTTTCGATTCGATGTACTTCGCCAGGGTTCGCGGCATCATGCTCGCCCCGATGCGGCTGTACCATAGCGTTTCCTTGCGGAGGGCGCTGTCGACGGCGATGTCTTTCGTCTCCTTGACGCCGAGCTTTTTCAGCCAGTTCTTCACGATGTCGACCGCGCTGAGTCTGGGCATTTTCCGGGTTACGAACGTCGCCGAGAGACGCGTGGGCGGGAATCCCCAGTACCGCTGCGTGAAATCACGGAAAAAGTACTCGTAAAGGTGCCGGCCGTACAGCTTGATGAGCGCTTCTTCGGCATTGGTCGGCTCCGATTTGTCGAACTTGTTTCGGATCTGTTGGAGGGTGAGGCTCGAAAGGGCGCCGAGCAGCGTCCACGGCGGGATTCCCAGCAGCAAATCGGCAAACTCGAGCGGGTACCGCCGGAACGAATTTCCGTGCTTGATCTTGGCGACCAGCTCGACGGGGATGAGCAGGTCTCCCATAATGGCCTGGATGTCCTGGAAGATGTCGTGATCCCACGCGTGGAGGTGGTGTACCCCGACGTCGTAGTAGTTCCCGTTAATGAGATAGCCGCGCGCGAGTCCCCCAACCTCTTCCTCACGCTCGATCACCGTCACGTCCGCCCCTGCGCGCGCAAGGACTCTGGCCGCGTAAAGGCCGCAGACGCCCGCTCCGAGGACCGCCACGCGCAGTTTAGACCCGGAGGGCATCTTGATTTTTAACGAGTCGGCGATCGACTGGTCGGCCGCGCGGAAATCTGTCATGAATGTGTGTAATTATCCCAGGAACGATCGCCGGCGATCACCAGGTGGAAACCAATCATTCGCCGATCTCGACTCCTACTGTCCGCTTCTGGGAGTCGAGAAGTCGCTCCTGCTCACGATATTGCGACATGAGATAGGAATCGGGAATCTCAATCGCGTCAAATGTCAGGGGCTCGTCGCGCCGCAACGAACGCGTGACGACTGGACGCTCCTCCCCGTCGGCCTCCAAGAGTACCATCGGAACCATGTTCGCAGGCTCTCCGACGGCGCACTGATCGATCATACCGTAAAAATGATCCCCGCCAATTCCATGCTCCACACGTTCACCCGGTTTTAAGTCGCGCTTGGCAAAAGCGTAGGTATCATTCAGGCGTCCGGCCCAGGGGCTGAGCAGGCTTGCTCCGTCCAGTACGGCGGATGCGATCGCCAGCGGAGTCTCGAGATGGCAGAGATGATAGGGCCTGTAGAATAAATAGTAGGGGCCGGTCCCGAGCTTGTAATATTTCAAGTACTCCGCCTGAAGCGGGTTGTCGCAATACCCGATCACGAAAACCCCGCCGCCAGGCTCGGCGCCCAGGATGTAGTCTACGACCCCCTGCTCGCCGTACTTCACAAAATCAAATAAATCAAATACTTCCTCAACGCCCTTCGCTCGGGGACCCTCCATGCCTCGTGTTGCGGCCACGAGGCCCTCGCCGTTGCCGATCAGGCACATCTCAACGCAGAGCTTGGTACCGTCGGTGTACGCCGCGCACTGAACCGGATTCAAATTCCGGATGCGTGCTTCGTACTCGAGCGACTCGGCGGTGGCGTACCGATCCAGGAATCCTTTGATATTGCCTGCCATCACAATGTGGAATCCCCACACTCGGATCTCGTTGATCATCCGGGCAAGGACGCCATGCTGGTCGCCGGCGTCGGAGGTCGCGACCAGCCCGCGCTCGGCAGCCCTGTGATTCAGCAGATGACCTATCGCGAGGTCTACCTCCGCGTTCATGAGGACGACATGCATGCCGGCATCAATTGCCGTATTGCAATAGCGGGCCGCAACACCGACCGCGTTCGTTGCCTCGACAAGAACGTCGACTTCCATCTCGCGCGCCCTCTCGATGAGCATCATCGAATCGTCGGAAACGACCACGACGTCTCGGGAGGGGAGCACGTCCGACGTGCCTACCTCGAACTTTGCCGGAGGCAGGGCGGCATCGGCTGCCCGATGGGCCGCCTCGATGTCGATGTCGCCCACGAAGGCCAGTTCCATCCCCGGGGTGATTGCGACCTGGTAAGCGATACCTACCCCCATCGCACCGGCGCCCACCAAACCGACTCGAATCCTCTTGCCGCTTTCATCCAGAGCAGCTAGTCGCCTGTACATACCTTCTTACTGATGTTCTTAAAGTCTGGTAAGATACCCACGCGGCAGATAGGAGGGCAACACCGAATCTGTGGAGTACGCGTGAACGCGCCCACCCTGAACTCACCAGAGTTGCTCTCTGTCGATGAAAATCGTGTGCCACAGCTCCAGTATCACGATCGACATGATCTGCTTCACGTAAAGAAACTCACCGGAATCGAGTCGTGCTCGGAGCGCCTTGACTCGATCTGGATCAAAGTACCCCCTTCTCTTGATGCGCGACTCGTCAAGCGTATAATCCATCAGGTCGTTCAGACCCTTGTGTCCGTAGAAATACTCGATCGGCAGGTAAAACGGATTCTTGCTCCTGCGGGTATTCTCGGGAGGAAGGTAGTCTCTGGCCGCCATTCTCTCGATATATTTGTCCTTCAGCCCCCTCACCTTCAGGTTTCCGGGCAGGCGGAAGGCGAACTCGATGAGACGGTGGTCGAGAAACGGGAGGCGGAGTTCGAGCGAGTGCGCCATGCTGTTCTTGTCCTGCCTCATCAGAGCGAAGTCCTGAAGCCAGTCGTCGAACTGAAGTTTCAGGAGCTGATCGAGGAATGAACCGCCGCCGTCTCTCGACTGATGTATCCAGTCTCGGCTGACGAGGTGCTTTTTGTCCGCGGCGTAGAGTGCGCGTCGATCTTCCTCATCCCACAGCGTCCTGAGCGCCACGTAATTGTCGGCAAGGGTCCGTTTTCTGTACCCGGCGAGGTAATCGACCGTTCTCTGCTTCCCTTTCTCGCCGAGGAAGGCGGGATAGGCGAAGAACTTGTTCAGAAGGGACACCGGCGTGGCTCTCAGAGCGGGGACGGTCAGGCCGCTCGTAACGACCCCGGGGATGGCCCTGGCATACCGTTCGGTCCACTGGATCACCTTGTGAAACGAATACCCTGCGAAAAGCTCGTCGGCGCCTTCCCCGGCGAGCACGACCTTCAGGTCCCTTGCCGTTGCCTCAGCCAGCTTGTAATAGGCCACAATGAGCGGTTCCCCGACGGGCCGATCCATGTGCCAGACGACTTTCGGGAGGAGATTCAGGTCGTCGGGAAGGCAGGTGATCTCGGTGTGGTTCGTACCGAGATGGGCGGCCAGTTGCCGTGCCTGGCCCGTTTCGTCGATTGGCGAGTCGAAACCTAGAGAGTAGGTCTGCACCTTTTCCGACATGCGGCACATTGCCGCCACGATGAAGCTCGAGTCGACCCCACCGCTCAGGTACGCACCGACAGGCACGTCGCTTCGCATCGTGAGACGAATACTGTCCATGAAGAGCTCCTCCATGGCGTCGATCGCCTCTTCATCGTCTGAGTACGCAGGTTCAGATTCACCCAGTGGGACGTCCCAGTATCGCTCGACGCGGACCTGTCCATCCACGTAAACCAACCTGTGCGCCGCCGGAAGGACGAAGACGTCCTTGAAGAATGTCTGCGGCTGAGGCGTGTACCGTAGTCCGAGGTAGCTGTCGATTGCCGCCTCGTTGGGGATGCGCTCCACATGGCGTGATTCGAGAATCGCCTTGATCTCAGAGGCGAAGATGAATCGGCCGTCCTTATGGTAATAATAGACCGGTTTCTGGCCGGCGCGGTCGCGGGTGAGGACAAGCCGCTTCTTGCGAACGTCGTAGATCACTGCGGCGAACATGCCGTTGAGCCGGTCGACGAAGTTGTCTCCCCACTCCTCGTATCCGTGGGCGAGCACTTCCGTATCGGATCTCGTTTCGAACCGATGCCCTTTGCGCGTCAGCTCGTCGATCAATTCGACGTAGTTATATATCTCGCCGTTGTTGAACGCAACGACCGACCGGTCTTCGTTAAAGAGAGGCTGACTCCCGCTCTCAAGGTCGATGATGCTGAGGCGGCGCATACCCAGCGACAATCGATCGGCGCCGACATATCGCCCCCGTTCATCGGGACCGCGATGGACAAGGATCTTGTCCATGCGATCCAGCAGCCCATCCTCCTCAAAACCTGCGAAACCGAAAATCCCACACATCGCAACTAATCCAAAAAAGAAACCCGTGACGCTTAGGGGCGCCACGGGATCCTTACTTGGTCAAAATTTCGACCTCGCTTACTTGAGTCGGAAACGAACCGGGAGCGAAAACTTCACTTTCACCGGTTTGCCGCGCTGCCTGCCCGCCTTGAACTTGGCGGTACGAATGGCTTCCAAAGCCGCCTCGTCACAGCCCGCGCCGATTCCCTTTATGACGACCGGGTCGACGACGTTGCCGTTCTCGTCAACGATAAACTGAAGAAACACAGTGCCTTCTACACCTGCTTTCTTCGCGATCTCCGGATACTTCACGCGTTTCTGGAGACCCTCAATGCCCCCGATCAACTCGGGCATGTTCTCCACGACGACAAAGATCTCGGGCTCAGCAGCTTCCTCAGCGGGAGGCGGAGGCGGAGGCAGTTCGACCGGCTCGTCGAAATCGATCTCCGCGTCGATGTCGAGAGCTTCGTCTTCCAGGACCTCGTCATTCGGAACCTCGATCGGAACCGGTGGACGCGGCGGTGGCGGCGGCTTCTCGATCTGCTGCGTCTGCTCGATCTCCTCCATCTGGACGACGACCTGCTCCTGCTCCGGAATCAGGAACGAGGAGTCCGGATTGTACTTCACCTTGAAAGCCACAATCAGCAGGACAAGGGAGACGATCAGTCCTACTTCCGCAAGGATCGGGTAGCGGCGGCGTAAATCCGCCTTGTCTGTTTTTCTGAGTGCCATGGTGAGCGTGGAATGTTGGCGATCTGGCTAAAATAACAATCAGATCGTTTGTGTCAACGTATAAAATTTACTGTGGGTTCCAGGTTCCGAGTTCCAGGTTCTCGCGTCCCCACTCGGCGCGGCAAGACATCAGGACCTTGAGACTTGAGACTTGTAGACTTGCAGACTTGCAGACGTTCCGTTCAGGATGGCCTAACCGTCTGGAATCTTGCTTTGACGGTTTCAGGGATGAGATCGACGAGGTCCATGGCGACCATGGTCCTTGAGTCGGCTCTGGATGCAAACAAATCGGCTGCGGCTCCACCGATGTGAAGGCCGGCGACCGCCGCCTCGACCGGACTGAGTCCTTGAGCGAGGAGTCCGGCGCAGAATCCTGCGAGCACGTCACCGGTTCCGGCTGTAGCAAGGCCGGTATTTCCGGTTGGGTTCACGAAAACGCGCCCGTCGGGGCAAGCCACGACGCTCGGCATTCCCTTAAGAATGAGAACGCATCCCCATTCCGCGGCGAAGCGCGAGGCAACGCGGATCTGGTCGGTTCGATCGAGATGCTCGTCGCCCGTCAACACTTTGAGTTCTCCCCAATGCGGCGTGAGGATCCACTCCGAGCCGGACGGCCTCCGCAATGCTTGCTTATCTCCGGCAAACGCGTGGAGTCCGTCGGCGTCAATTACTCCAGGCAACTCAGAGGTAGCGACCAGATCTCGCACGAACGCGAGCGTGTCGGGGTCTCTCCCAACTCCGCACCCGACCAATAAGGCGGTCGCGCGATTCAGTCTCTCCTCCATGCCTTGACGCGCATCGCTCGCGATGCCTCCGTCGACCGTTTCGTTCAACGGAAGGATTGTCACATCCGTCAAGCGAGACGAGAGTGTCTCCTGGATGCTTTTCGGCACGCCGCAAATGACGTACCCGGCTCCGATGCGGGATGCGGCCGATACCGCCATCACGGCTGCCCCGGGGAAGCTTTTCGAACCGACAGCCGCCACCACGGTGCCGGCGCTGTACTTGTGGGCGTCGGCCGAGCGAGGCTTGAACCATCGACTGACCTCGTCATCGGTCGCGATCCACGCGCATCCGTCCATTGATGCACTCTTTTCAAGCGTCGAGCGCGGAATACCGATCTGGACAACCTCGACGCGCCCCGAGTAAACCGGACCATCGTTGAGTAGATGACCCACCTTCAGAGCGGCCATCGTGACCGTCAGATCGGCTTTCACGGCGGCACCGAGGACGCGGCCCGTGTCGGTGCTGAGGCCCGTGGCAATATCGACCGATGCCACCACCGAGCCGGCACGATTGACGGATTCCACGATGCTGCGGATCGGCTCTTTGAGATCGCTTTCAATTCCGGTGCCGAGAAGGGCGTCGACCACCACGTCGGCATCGGCCAGCATGTCATCGAGTGTATCGGGCTCGTAGGGCTTGATATCGACCTGAAGAGAAGGATCGGACTCGACCAGACGGCGGAGAATTTTCAAATTCGATGCGGCGTCAGGCGAGAGTTCGTCCGGTTGACCGATGAGGATGACCGTAATCCGAGCGTTCCGCATGCAGAGCTGACGCGCGACGGCCAGCCCGTCGCCTCCGTTGTTGCCCTTTCCGCACAGGACGACCACGTGGCGTTGCGCCAATGGACCCGTGAAGTCTTCTATGGCCGCCGTCGCGCCCCGGCCCGCGATTTCCATCAGTGCAAAACCCGGGATCCCCAGGTTCGAGATGGTGTCCTCGTCGGCGTGCCGCATGGCGGCGCCGGTCAGCACTGGAATGGGCATAGCTGCTCGGATCGTAGTCGCGACGAAAATAAGGCCTTGTTAAGTTCCAAGTTCCAGGTTCCAGGTTCCAGGTTCCAGAACAGCTTCCGAGGGGTTCTAGGGAGCCACCGTCACTGTCCCCCTTACCGAGGGGCGGCTGAGCGCGACGTCTTACTCTGCAGCGCCCGCTCCAAAGCGCTCAGCCGGGGGTGGTCATGGGCGGCCGACGGTCGATGATGAGTGCATCAGCCAAAGGGACCGGGGCGGGCCGCGAGGAGGGGTCCCTCCTTCGCCGGCGGAGCCGGCTTCGTCGGGATGACGGGCGGAGGGTCAATTACTGCAAATCGCCTTCAGCACCTTCCGCCGGTCGGCCAGCCTGCCCAGCCATTCGCCCTCTTCGACCTCGGTCTCGTCCAGGAAATACTCCCAGCGTCTAATGGCCGCTTCGTCGGGCGCGATCTCCGGTTCCACATGCGCGACGCGCCGCAGGACGGGCTGAACGCCCATCTGATGGATGAAGGTGATGCGTGCCTCGCCTTCCGTGTCCTGCTTTCGGATCGAAAGCCAGTTGTCACCACAGACGTGACAACTGTAGAAACGGGACTCCTCGGCCTCCGCCGCGGATGCCTCAATGTCAGGTGGTTTCGAGAACTCCTCAGAGGAGATATGTCCTCGAACCCCGATGGAGTCGCCTTCCTCGTTGTTCTCCTCGAACAGCGTGACGTCCATCGGCACCATCCCGTACGACCCGCATGCTTTGCACTTCAGGAATTCCATTTCGTTGCCAGATGGTTGCTTCTCCAGTGGCGACCTTTTAACGGTCCACAAGACGGGAGGTTTTGTGTGCACTCATATTTCACTGCCCGTCACTACTATCTCGTCGTAACGGCCCACTCGTTCTCCTCCAACAATCGTGCCACACCGATCCGCGCGTCGAAGCCCAGATGATGGCCGAAAAGCATCCTGACGCCGAGCCCGGCGCCCGCCGACGACCTCCGCTCCATCCAATCAACAGGCTGACCAAGTGTCTCCGTAAAACCATATAAATATATAGCTTGTACACTAATCGGGATCAACACGATGCCGCGGTCGACCCATGCGATGGGTTGGACGACCTCGAGTCCGGCTTTGAAGAACGTCCCTGGTCCAAGGAACACATCCTCCTCGTCATAGCCCCTCGGCAGAAACGTGTCGACGTCGAGATCGGAGCCACCATTCTGCCAGAGCACGCCGAATCTGGCGGCCACTCTGGTCGAGATTTCCGGAAACATGGGGAGGTAAAACGTGGCGTCGCTGCGCCAACTCCTCGACGGGGCGGCCACGTCTTCGGTCTGAACGTCGACTTCTGCGCGGGAGACGATCGTCATACCGTCGTTGGGTATGATGTCGCGGGGATTGGCCTTGAGCCGGTATCCCAGGAGGAGAAAGGGATTGAGGGTGACGCGGTCATCGAACTCCGTTAACGGCCCGCCGTCGGAGTCGAGAAACCGGATGCTCCGAAGCTCGGTCGAGGCCCCTGCAACCACGTACGACTGGCGGCCTCCCGACGAGAGCCGTGCAGGCAGGTATGCCCCCAACTCGGCGGATCGCTCTTCGTAGGCCCGGCGCGTGAGGGTTCCATTGACAGGCTGGACGGTGCTCCACGGACGATCCGAAAGGGTCAGATACGGCCTCAACGGATGTCGCCCGGTCTGCACACTCATCGAGCCCCATAATCGGTTCTCCTGGAAGAAGCCCGTCACCGAGTATGCCCACCGTCGAAGCGGATCGGCGCCACCTGCGGAAAGACCGAAACCGGGCCCGAGTCGCTGATCCAGATCGCTCAATTCCGACTCCTCAGCACGGAAGATCGGAATGACGGCCCGGGGCCGGAGGAATGCAGGAAAAGCGCGGTAGGGGCGGGGAGCCGGTTCCAGGTTCCAGGTTCCTCGTTCCAGGTTCCTCGTTCCAGGTGCCGAAAGTTCCGTAGTAGCAGGCCGACGGCCTGCCCGAGGGGCCGCATCCCGATGGCACAACCCGCACGACCTTCCCGAAATCCGGAACAGAGAGTCTGCGTCGGTGCGATCAGTATCCATCGGCTTGACGACTATCTGATACTGTTCGTGCACGTAATTGACGAACGCCAGCCGCCGGCCGTCCGGCGATACGGACGCTTCGAATGCTCCGAAGGCCGCGTCTGTGAGTCGGCGGACGGACCCGTCCTCGATCTCCAAAGCATAGACATTCGGTGTGCCGTCGGGATCTGCCGAGAAGACAACCTCCTTGCCATCCGGCGACCAGGCAGGGTCGTAAATGGAGCCCCCGCCCGGGCTGATCAGCGCGCCGATCGAGTCCAGGACCCCCGTCGTCACCGACCCGGCAATGAGATATTGCTCGCCGGCGCGATTGACCAGTACTACGAGCTGTCCACTGGGCGTCGCACGTAACTCGAGCGCGCGTATACCCGCTTCCCTGTAGACATCGTGACGCACTCCGTTCGTATCCAACCGAACGATCTTGCTGAACTGGCCCTCGTATTCGACGGCGAGTATCGATCCATCTGAGAGCCGGACGGGTGCATACAGACGTTCAGAGCCCGGGATCTCTCCAGTTTTCCCGGACGCGAGGTCTATCTCCTTTAACCGGGACCGGAACGACCCGTCGGTCAAGGTGAGCGGCCGGTATTCCGAGAACAGGAGCCGGTCGCGACGATCGTTCGTCGAAAGGAAGTAGTCCTCGGTAATCGACTGCCGGAGCACAAGGGACCGTCTTCCCTTAAGCGCTTCGATCCGGTAGAATCCGCGATCGACGTTGTATCCCGAGCAGAACGCGACGATCGTCTGATCGTCCACCCAGACCGGCCGGCGGAAGGAAAGGCCATGTTGGTCGGTGAGCACGGTCTGCTCGTTCGGGGCAGCAGATGTAACCGGTCGCCCCAACACGGTCCTCGTGTAGCCCAGGAACCGCTTGCTCAGCTTCCAGGGCGGCATCGACGTCGACTGCCACATGGCGATGCCGAATCCCAGAAACGGCCATCTGTTGTAGAATCGCGCGGAGTTCGTGAGAAAATCGGCGCGCAGGCTGTCGGTGAGATATTCGAATAGAATGCCTCCCCCGATATAGTACCGGTCGAACGGGCGGGTATGAGCCGGCGGGTCGAGGACCTGGCTGAGCGTCCACGGCCTGCTCGAAGCGGCCGCTCGCGCTTCCATCATGGTGAACGAGTAATTGAGGCGGCCGAGCCCGGGGTCCCTGCTTTCATACGCAACGGCAAAGCCTTCGGTCACGCCGCGCGGGACGCCAAGGTTGATGGCGCGGGCCAAATCCGGTGAAAACAGGCGTACGAAGTCACCGACCCCGAATCCGCCACGGATTTCCGCCTGCGCGGCGTGGGCGAGCTCGTGCGGAACGACTTCCGCGATCCAGTCCTCGTGCCTAGGATTCAGAATCTTCCCTTTGATGGGCGCAGCGTCAATCTCCATTCGGAAAGGAAGCGGACTGACCAGCCCATTCGACGCGTCATTGTATCCGTTGATAACGATCGGCATGTGCAGCGGGCGCCGCAATCCCGCCTCTCGAACCACTCCCGGATACGCCTCCTCTGCCACCTGGGCCACGCGAACGGCTAGCGAATCGAGCCCGCGCTGGTAGATGACGTCGAAGTGTTCCGACCTGATGACGTCGTACTGGACATTGGAGGGCCGATATACGACGCCGTAGAAGGGCTGGCCGGTAGCGGGGAGTGAAATTGAGAGGCAGACGACGACGGGAAGCGCGACGAGATACTGACTCAATCTCGAACGGCGGAGGGGGTGGGATTCGAACCCACGGTACCCGTGAAGGGTACAACGGTTTTCGAGACCGTCCCGTTCAACCACTCTGGCACCCCTCCCAAAAACGAATCGCAAAGATACAGGCGACCGCATTCGCGCTCAAGCGAAGAAGGCATGCGGTCGAATGCGCAGCGCGAGTCTATCGTACATGCGCGGCCGCCGCAAGTTCTGAAAG
>DATKEJ010000239.1:0-5953 GCA_035512315.1 Rhodothermales bacterium
AATCCATGACACATCTGGTTTCAGCGACTGAGTGGATGAGTGAGTGGATGCGGGGGAGGCCGTCAGACAGATGGTTTGTGTACGGGCTTTTCTACACCTTGGCGGTGGGTGTGATGGGGATTCGGGCGATGGTTCGCTACCGTCATTCCCGGTATCAGATTGTTCGCACGGCGTCGGTCGTTTTTTTCCAGGCGGGATTCGGGTTCATCGTGCCGGGGGTGCTTCAGTTATTGAATGAGCCGGAGTTTTACTTCCATTATTTCTGGCCGTTGAAGTACGACTACCTTTTCCCGGGGACCGTTTCGTATCTGGTGGAGGCGCCGGGTGCGCTCGGCGTTTTCATGGTATTCTGGGGCGGCGTGATGGCCGTTATTGCAACCCCGGTTCTGACCTACTTCTTCGGAAAGCGCTGGTACTGCTCTTGGGTATGCGGATGCGGAGCGCTTGCCAATACCGCCGGCGACTCCTTCAGGCATTTATCGGATAAGTCATTAAAAGCTTGGAAAATAGAAAGGTACACGGTGCATGGTGCGTTGGTCATCGTGACAGCGGGCACGTTGCTTCTGTGGGTCAATTCAGCGCTCGGCGGAGGGATTTTGGGCGGCCTCTCCGGCGCTTTCTCGCAGTGGTACGGATTCTTTTTCGGGCTCGTCTGGGCTGGCGTCATCGGCGTCGGATTCTATCCGTTGATGGGCACGCGAGTCTGGTGTCGGTTTGGGTGTCCAATGGCCGCGATCCTCGGGTTAATCCAGCGCAAGTTCTCGCGTTTCCGCATCACCACGAACGGCGGTCAGTGCATCTCCTGCGGCAACTGCTCGAAGTACTGCGAGATGGGGATCGACGTCCGCTGGTACGCCCAGCGCGGTCAGAATATCGTCAGGGCGTCGTGCGTGGGTTGCGGGATGTGCTCGACGGTTTGTCCCCGTGGCGTTCTGAACCTGGAGAACGGGCCGCAGGAAGGGAAGGGGAGTGAGCCCAAGGTGACGGTGAGGTGGGAGGAGGTGGGGGTTCTGTGACTACCGTCATCCCCGCGAGGGCGTCATCCCCGCGAAGGCGTCATCCCCGCGAAGCGGTGGCCTTTGTACCAATCACGCGGAAAGAGTTGATTGAATTCGCCAGGTCCCCAGTTACTGGATCCCCGCCTTTGCGGGGATGACGTCTTTTGCTCCAGGGCGGTTACTGGATCCCCGCCTGCGCGGGGATGACGAGTCATCTAACTGCCACCACCACATCCATGACATTCGTATGTGTCGGCCCGGTCACCACCTGCTGCCCCAGTGCCTCGAAGAACAAACCTGAGTCGTTGTTCTCGAGAGCGGCCTCGGGATTCAGGCCCATCGCGCGGGCACGGGCGATCGTAACTCTATCCACCCCTGCGCCGGCCGCAGTGGTCATGCCATCGATTCCGTCCGTTCCCGCGCTGAGGATGGATGCGTCGCATCCCGATCGTTCGAGTTCAAGGGCGGCCGCGAGCGCGAGCTCGTGATTGCGGCCTCCGACGCCACTTCCGCGGACGGTGACCGTCGTTTCGCCTCCCCAGATCAGACAGGTCCCAGGCGAGGCGCCTGCGATCGCCCGGGCGATCATGGCGCCGGCTTCCCGCGCCTCGCCGCGGAGATCGGCCTTCACAACGGTGGCATTAAGCCCTTGTTCGATCGCGGCCTTTCGCGCTCCGTCGAGGGCCTCGGCGTTGGTGCCGAGCATGCGGATCGAAACGGCCTCGAAGCTTTCATCGTCTGAGTCGGGCGTGTCTGACCCGCTTCCGGGCACGCCGGGTCCCAACCGTCGAGCGACGGGCGCCGGAAGCTCATCCCAAAGTTCGTATTTGGAGAGGACGTTCCGGGCGTCGTGGAAGGTCGTGTCATCGGGAGCACAGGGTCCGCTGCCGATGACGGACGGATCGTTGCCGATGACGTCGGAAATGAGATAGCAGATTACCCGCGCCGGATACGCCGCCTGAGCGAGCCTGCCCCCGCCTATCGCCGCCAGGTGCTTTCGAACGGTGTTGATCTCCTGGATCGTGGCGCCGCTGCGCAGCAGAGCGTCGGTTGTTCGCGACATGTCGTCGAGCGACAAACCGCTTGCAGGCGTCGGAAGCAGGGCGGATGCTCCACCGGAAATAACCACTACGATGAGGTCGTCTGAGCCGTACGGACGGACGATGTCGAGGATACGCCGTCCCGCCTCAGCACCGTCGTCTCCCGGCACCGGATGATCCGATTCAACGACCTCGACGCATACCGGCAACCTGAGCCCCGGCGGGAGGGCGGTCGTGTACCCGCGCGGCACGACGACGAGGCCGGCGTCCACTTCGCCGTCGAGCGCCTCCTCAGCCGACACGGCCATTGGGATCCCGGCCTTACCCGCGCCGATGACGGCGATGCGCTCCGTTCCTCGCGATGCGCGTCGCAACTCCATGAAGTGGTTCTTCTGATCGAAGAGGGCAGCGGCCTGAACAGCGTGTACCGCAGCCTCGAAGATGGATATGAGCAGTACTTGGTGCGTGGTACTGGGTACTTGGTTCATCGAACCACGATGCTAGCAATTTTGGTTCCGCCAGCAGATTACGGAATCCACGTCAGACAGCAGACATCAGACGGCAGAATTTGATGTGAGATTGGCGATTGCAGACGGCCATTGACGCGGTCGCTCCCGTACGTCGCTTTCGGGCCGATTCGCATCTCCGGTTTATCGTTTAGCGTTTATCGTTTATCGTTTCAAGGATCGCTTCTGCTTCGATCTCGACCAGCATATCCGGATGAATCAACCGGCTCACCTCGACCATGGTCGTCGCGGGCATGACGTCGCCGAAATATTCGCCGTGGACGCGCCCGACCGCCTCCCAGTCGTCGATGTTCGTAACGTACATCCGCGTGCGAATGACGTCCGCCAATGTGGCACCGGCGCGCTCCAGTACTTTCTTAATATTTTCAAGTGTTTGACGGGTCTGGCGAGCCGGGTCTCCGACGCCGACGATGTTGCCGTCCGCGTCTGTTGCCGTTGTGCCTGTGACCACGACTCTGTCGCCGACCTTAACGGCTCGTGAGTAACCGATGATGGGCTCCCAAGGGGCGGACGTCGAGTAGTTTGTCCTGGTCTTCATGATGCACAGCCAAAATCAGAAATCAGAAATCACAAATCAGAGATAGAAAATCAGGCTTTGACGGAAGACCGCCGAATTATAGTCGCGAACACTGCAACGGACCGGCCAATTACGCCAGAGATCCTCTCAACGAAAGATCGTGGATTCAGTCTCAATTATTCGTTCTCAAATCAAGGTTTGATTCTGATTTCTGATTATTTCTGATTTCTGATTATTTCTGATTTCTGATTTGTGATTTCTGTTGCTAGAGAATCCGGGCCACCGCGTCCTCGAATTTTCTCATCTGCTCCTGATACCGCTCCGTTCCAGTCCCTGGCCCATTAAACCCCGTATGTATGTCGATCACTTTCCCGGTTCGATCAATGAAAAGTGTCGTGGGATAGGAGAAGAAGTCCTCGAGTTGGCCGCGGAGGCGTGCGTTGACGTTTTCCTCCGCGAGCGATCCGCAGAAGAGCACGGGGAAGGAAATATTGAAGCGCCTGGCGAACAGTCCGATGTTCTTCCGCGCGGCCTCGAAGTCGTCGGTGATCTCGAACGACAACGAGACAACCTGCAATCCCTCATCCCGATGCTCTTCCCAGGCATTTTCAAGGAGCGGGGCGGCGTCGAGGCAGTTATGGCACCACGTGCCCATGATGTCGACGACGATGGGGTTGCCCTGAAACCGCGGATCCTCCGATGTCACGCTGTCGCCTTCGATCGTCACGCCGGCGAAGCGGAACGGGACGTTCGGGTCGCGCATCCTGGTGATGGCTCCATGCTCGCGCGCATCCTCGGGCGCGGGCCGGAAAGTGACGGGGACGGGGGGCTCGGCGCGCGAATAGAGGTTGCCCTCGAGTCCCGCCGTCGTGAATTCGAGATCGAGCATGATGGCCTGCCATCCCGTGAAACGAGCCAGGCGGAGACGCGTGCCGTCGAAATGCCCCTCCAGCAGGCCGTAGTCGCCGCTCGGGTGGATGATTGTGCCGGCGACCTCGCCATTCGTGGAGGTCAGGATCGCCACGCTCGAACTGTCGATGCGATCGGGGTAGTGAAAGTACACCTGGTACGTTCCGCTCAGGCGCCGCGCCTCGACGGATTGGGCGTGCGGCTCCGGCTCCCAGAAAAGAACGAACGGAAAGCTGGTCGTGTCGGTCCGGAAGCGTGTGTACCTGCCCGCGAACCGGTCGCCTGTGACGCGGCCCGCCATTTCGGCTCCGTACTCAGCGAAAACCAGGCGCAGCGAGTCGCCGGCGAAGACGATTTCCGGGATCTCGGTGCGTTCGGTTCCCACGAGGAAATATCCGCTAGGCGGATCGTCTACGAGATTCAGGTGGGCGCTGATGGGCAGGAGCTGGTCGTCCGCGATCGCGGCGTGACCGGCCCACGCGCCCAGAGGTGGAGGCGCATCGGTACAGCTTGCGGCGAACACGACTCCGAAGATCCAGAAGGGACGCTTGAGAAAATCAGGTGCGCCGTCGCGGGTCATTTTAGCCGGGATTTGTGTGGTGGAAGTTTGGTCGTACGCGCGTAAGAGTTTCAGGTGCCGGGCAGCGGGCGTGCCCGAGAGCGCCACGACCCGGTTGCGTACCTTACCACCCCTGACCCCAACCAAGCGCGGGAAACCTCGTCGCCATGTTCGGCAACCTCGTATCAAAGGACGACCTCCCACTCCTCGTGGAAAAGCTACGGCAGGGGCAAGGGCCGAAGAGTCTGAGGCTCCTGGCGGCATTCACTGCAAAGCAGCGAGTCGATCGAACATGGGAGATAATTGAGAGCCCCCCGAAACACTGGGGAAGCCTGGAGGCGATCCAGCGCAGGTGGAATCTGCTGGCGACCGGAGACCCGTCCGTGACGGCGTACGACCACGTCGCGAGTCGGTATTTGGCGGATCGAGACGACCGAGTCGCCCTGTCGATCGCCTGCGGCACCGGCGTCCATGAGGTGCGGTGGGCCAGGACCGGCCGGTTCGCGCGAATCGACGGATTCGACGTCTCGCCGGAGCGCATCGAGGCCGCGCGGGAACGCGCACTGCTGGAGGAATTGAGCGACGTGGTCCACTTCAACGTGGCCGATCTGCGCAAGTTGGACGTCCCGCCTTCCAGCTACGACGTGGTGATCGCGATCAACGCCCTCCATCACGTCTCGCCGCTCGAACCTGTGATTCAGTGGATCGGGCGTTTGCTCAAACCGGAGGGATTAATCGTGCTCCGGGATTATGTGGGTCCGGACCGATTTCAGTGGACGCCCCTCCAACTCAAGGCGGCTGACGAACTGCTGGCCAAGATACCCTTGCGCTATCGCATCCGATGGGGCAGCGGCTCCGTCAAGAAACGAAACTACCGCGCCGGGCGGCTCGCGATGATGTTCAGCGACCCGTCGGAGGCCGCCGAGTCGTCCCGAATCCTTCCCTTGCTCGACGGCGCGTTCGAGCAGGTCGAGCGCCGGAATCTCGGAGGCACGATCCTCCACCTGGTGCTCAAGGACATCGCCCATCATTTCTCGACGGGGGATCCGAAAGCTGAGGCATGGCTGGAAAGAATGATGCTCGCAGAGGATGAGCTGCTGGCGAACGGCGAAGTGGAGAGCGACTTTGTGTTCGGGGTTTGGAGGAATACGGAGCGTGGAGCGGGCCGAGCGGATTGAACGAACCGACAACAGGTGCACTCAAATGCCGTACCTTCCAACCGAAACACTCAAACCGCCTAACGAAGCTGCTGAATGGCCAAAACCAACTACTCGTTCGCCAAGCGCCAGAAAGAGCTGGCAAAGAAGAAGAAGAAGGAACAGAAGCGCCTGCGGAAGCAGGGGGGCGACGACAACCAGCCCGAAGATTTTCGCCGGCCGTCGGGTGAAGGGGAGGAGACGGGC
>DATKEJ010000240.1:0-39949 GCA_035512315.1 Rhodothermales bacterium
TCCACCGATCCGAACGGCGTGCTTTTCGTGACTTTCCCCTTCTCCGAGGTCGGACTGTACTGTCCCTTCGTGAGGCCGTAGATCTGGTTGTTGAAGAGCAGGATCTGAACATTCAGATTGCGCCGGAGGATGTGAATCAGATGATTTCCCCCGATCGAAAGGCCGTCGCCGTCGCCCGTGACGATCCAGACGTCGAGCTCGGGCCGGCTGGCTTTCAACCCCGTGGCGATCGCCGGTGCCCGGCCGTGGATCGAGTGCATTCCGTACGTTTCCATGTAGTACGGGAATCGACTCGAGCAGCCAATGCCGCTGATGAACACCGTGTTCTCGCGAGGCACGCCCAGATCCGGGAGCGTGCGCTGGACCTGCGCCAGGATAGCGTAGTCGCCGCAGCCCGGACACCAGCGTACGTCCTGGTCCGTCTGGAAATCCTTTCTCGACAGAGCCGCTCCTCCGTCACCTGAAATCTCGACGCCGGGCCGCTTCGGAGACCTTGCGCCAGGTGGAAGACTCGGCTTCCCGGATGGAGGGAGTGAAGGTTTTTTCGAAGGAGGCAGGGTCAATTTTTTGGCCTCTGCGGGCTTCGACACACCTGGAGGGAGTTTTGCCGCTTTAACCGGCTTATCGCTGGATTTCACTTTGTCTGCCATGAGTTTGGATCGATTCGTCCGTCAGGACAACGCCTCCTCGATTCTTGCGAGGATCTCGCTTGCCTTGAAGGGCTGGCCCTGAATTTTGTTCAGCCCCTCGAAAGGAAGCAGAAACTCATCCCGCAACACGCGGATGAGCTGGCCCGCGTTGATCTCGGGCACAAGGATTTTGTCAAACCGGGAGAAAATCTCGCCGAGGTCGGACGGCAGCGGACTCAGATGCCTGATGTGCGCCGAACCGACCGAATATCCGCGGCTTGTCGCCCGCTCCACTGCCGCTTCGATGGTTCCTCTCGTGGAGCCCCATCCTACGACGAGCAGGTCGCCGCTCGTATTTCCGTACACCTCCGTCGGCGGGATGTCCGCCTGGACTCGCTTTACTTTCTCGGCCCGCAGCCTGACCATCAGTTCGTTGTTGCGCGAATCGTAGCTGACGTTACCGGTCACGTTCTCTTTAGACAGACCGCCGATTCGGTGCTCGAGACCCGCCGTCCCGGGCTTGGCCCAGGGTCTCGCGAGCGTTTTATCATCGCGCTTGTACGGATGAAACACGCGCTCACCGTTCAGATCCGCGTTCGGCTCCGTGGCAAACCGAACCGGGAATTCCTCGAGGGATGAAGGATCGGGGATCAACCACGGCTCCGACCCGTTCGCGAGATAACCGTCGGAGAGGAGGATGACGGGCGTCATGTACTTGACGGCCAATCGACAGGCTTCATATGCCATGAAGAAACAGTCGCCGGGCGACGACGGCGCCAGCACGATGAGCGGAGCCTCACCGTTGCGACCGTAAAGCGCCTGAAGCAGGTCGGCCTGCTCGGTCTTGGTCGGCATGCCGGTGCTGGGTCCCCCACGCTGGATGTTGATGACCAGGAGCGGGAGTTCCGTCATGACCGCCAGTCCCAGCGCCTCGGATTTGAGCGCGAGGCCCGGGCCGCTGGTGGCGCAAATACCAAGATTGCCACCGAAGCAGGCCCCGAGCGCGGCGCCGACGGCTGCGATCTCGTCTTCCGCCTGAAACGTCTTGACGCCGAATTGCTTGTAGCGGCTCAGTTCGTGCAGTACGTCGGAGGCCGGCGTGATGGGATACGACCCGTAAAACAGATTAAGTCCGCTCTTGTCACTGGCAGCTACGAGTCCAAGCGCCAGCGCCTGGTTTCCGCGAATGAAGCGGTAGGTGCCCTTCGGAAGTTCGGCAGGGCTGACCTCGTAGCGGTATGCGAAGTCTTCCGTGGTTTCGCCATAATGCAGACCCTTTCTCAGCGCGTGGATGTTCGCCTCCATGACTTCCGGCTTCTTGCCGAACTTGGCCCTGAGCCAGTCGATTACCGGGCCGAGCGGTCGCGAATAAAGCCACAGCGCGAGACCCAGCGCGAACATGTTCTTCGAGCGGTCGATTTCCTTGAAATCCAGCCCGCTGTCTTTGAGCGCCTCTCGCGTCAGCCTCGTCAGCTCGACCTCGATCACCTGATAGGAACTCAGTGAGCCGTCACGTAGTGGATTCTTGTCGTAACCGGCTAGATCGAGATCCCGCTTTCCGAATGAGTTTACATTGACGACGATCGTGCCGCCCGGACGCACGCGATCGAGCGTGACTTTGAGCGCCGCTGCGTTCATCGCCACGAGGAGATCGACCTCGTCACCCGGCGTCTTGATGTTCACCGACCCGAAATGCAGCTGGTACGCGCTCACGCCGTACGTCGTGCCGGCGGGCGCGCGGATCTCAGCCGGAAAGTCGGGCAGCGTCGCAACATCGTTGAATGCGAGCGCCGACGCGAGCGTAAATTGGGATCCGGTTACTTGCATCCCATCCCCGGAATCCCCGGCGAAAAGGACCGTTACCTCTTGTAATCGCTCGACATGCTTCTGCCTGCCGGTTTCCGACACCTCAGTGCTCATTTGGCTGCGCGGTTCTTTCGATAGATCAGGTGGATCGACATAAGTTACAAACCGTTTAAAGCAATAAGTACGTACCTGTTAAGCCCAGGTCATCCATTTTGACGAAACGTCTTCCCAGACCCCGGCCTGGGGCGAATTAATGTTTCCATTCAAATCTAACGTATCGAGTCATGGTCACTTACGAGGCGGTAACGGATACCATTTCCGTGCGAGTGAGCCCCGTTTACATCGACGGACGATCAGACCCACTCAAGCGCCAGTTTGTTTTCGGGTATTTCGTCCGAATCGAAAATGGGGGCGAACGGGACGTCCAGCTCCTGAGGCGTAAGTGGCTGATTCGTCACGGATCTGGTCACATCGAGGAGGTCGATGGGGAAGGCGTGATTGGTATCCAGCCGGTAATTGCCGCCGGCCAATCGCACGTCTACAACAGCTATTGCGTGCTGCAGTCGTTCGAGGGGTACATGGAGGGGTTCTACACGATGGAGTGGGCCGGAGGGGAGCGTTTTCAAGCGACTATCCCGCGGTTCTGGCTTCGTGCGGCGGCCAACTGAACGACCTACATTATCTCGACGGTGATTTGACAGTCGCTTGTCGAAAGGTGAATGGCGTCCCGCCCATCCGCCAGCGAGTAAGTGGAAATCTGCGGCGGGATCAGTTCACGCGGCGTCTCCATGTGGAACAGCATGTCGGCCAGCACGTGCCAATCTTCGAATGTGAGGTGCACGGTCGCCTCGCCGTTTTCAGCGACGAACCTGGCGTAGTTGAGGACGCGGTTGAGGTGGTTCAACGCCTGTTTTACGTGCAGTCCGGGATCCATAGTATGTATAGGTCGCTCTTGTGACGGTTTGTAGATTAAGACGGCATCGGCTCGACAGCAAACTAAGATCCGAGGGACGACCGAGGCAGAAATCTGACTGACCCGACCTGACGCATTCTATGAGAGTTTATCTCGATGCGCTCCGCCACATTCTCGAGCACGGGCACAAAAAAGCGGATCGAACCGGTACCGGGACGATAAGCATTTTTGGCCTCCAGATGCGGTTCGATCTGGGCGACGGCTTTCCCCTCGTCACGACGAAACGGCTGCACATTAGGAGTATCGTTCATGAGTTGCTATGGTTCCTCCAGGGGGACACGAACGTTCGATACCTGAACGAGAACGGCGTTACGATCTGGAACGAGTGGGCCGATGAATCCGGCGACCTCGGACCCATCTACGGCAAGCAGTGGAGGTCCTGGGAGGGTAAGGACGGCTCGACCTACGATCAGATGGGGGACGCCCTCCGCCTGATCCGGACCAAGCCTGACTCACGTCGGATCATCGTCTCGGCGTGGAAGGTTGACGAGCTGGTTGAGATGGCGCTGCCTCCCTGTCACCTTCTTTTTCAATTTTACGTGGCGGGAGGCCGGTTGAGCTGCCAGCTGTATCAGCGGAGCGCCGATATGTTTTTGGGCGTTCCGTTCAACATTGCCTCGTATGCGATTCTGTTGCACATGATGGCGCAGCAGACCAACCTGGAACCGGGGGAATTCATTTGGACTGGAGGTGACTGCCATATTTATGACAATCACATGGATCAGGTCCACGAGCAATTGCGCCGCGACCCCTATCCCGCGCCGCGACTTCAGATCCATCAAAAGCCGGACTCGCTCTTCAGCTATCGGTTCGAGGATTTCGAGATTGTGGGCTATCATCACCACCCGTCGATCAAAGCGCCGGTGGCTGTCTGATGGCTGCTCCCGGGGTCGAGATTGACGAGCAAGCCGGTTGGGCCAAACGGCGGCCCGAGCTGGTGATCATTGCCGCCGTCGCCGAGACGAATCGTGTGATTGGCGACGGTTTCCGACTTCCGTGGCACATCCCGGAGGATCTCAAACGCTTCAAGCGCCTCACGCGCGGGCATCCTCTCATAATGGGAAGGAAGACGTTTGAGTCTCTTCTCGTTCAGTTCGGCAGGCCGCTACCCGAGCGACGGCACCTGGTGTTGACGCGACGTCCCGAGCGCGTTGACCATCCCGTGGCTGAATGCTTTACGACTCTTGACGCCGCACTTGACTCCGTGGCAGGCGAGGATCTGGTCTTTATTGCGGGCGGCGCAACCGTGTACGCCTCCACGATTGCCTCGGTAGACCGTCTCGAGCTCACGATCGTCGAGGGCGACTACCACGGCGACGCGTTTTTCCCTCCATGGCAGCACCTCGTGGGCCCTGTCTACAAACTGGTGTCCAAGGAGGCTCACGATGGTTTTCGTTACGAAACTTACAGCAGATAGGAAGATTTAACATTACCTTAACATTGCATAATATTCCGTTAATACATGGCTTATATATTCGCACCGGTTGCTTCCTTGTGGGGTTAAAAGCCCACATGCTTCCTACTCAGATCTAATAGTACATCTCTATTTCGGTGGGACAAGGGGCTCAGGAGACTGAGCCCCTTCACTTCTTTATAGGGATTCCGTTTTTTTTCTTCCGCCTCGCGAAGCCCTTCTGATCGGTCGTATCATTCCGATCCCAACGAAACCGAATCCTGACCGCATGGCCGATTGGCTATCGACAGCCGAGATCGCCGCGCATCGCCCGAAGTACTCGCTCCATCAAGCCGAGCGACTCGTCAGGAGATTCTACGGGATTGACGCGATTGCTGCGCCACTGCCAAGTGACAGAGACCAGAACTTCCGAGTGGTCACGTCCGATGGGCGGGCGCTTGTCCTAAGACTGGCGAGCACAGTCTGTCCTCCCGAGCGCCTCCACTTCGAGCTGAACGTTTTGTCGCGTTTACAAGGCAGGCTGGACGACGTCCTCGTCCCTCCGATCGTGCAAACGATCGATTCCGCACCGATGTTTGAGTCGGAACAAGGTTTGTGCGGCTGCCTCGTCGGGTGGCTGACCGGAAAAGCGATGGGTGAGGCCAGGCCCAGCACGGCGGAGCTGCTCTCGGAATTGGGTCGAACCACCGCCGCCATTGACGGCGCGCTGTCCGAAGTCGAGGAGGACGGCCGGCTCATTGCATCACCGTGGGACCTCCTTCATGCCAACGACGTAATCGAAGCCTTCATCGGCGAAATCGAAGATCCTGCCCAAAGGGAGATAATCACGTACTTCCACGAGCGGTTCCTTGCCGGTGCAGTGGAGCACCTGTCCGGCCTGCCTCGCCAGGTTGTCCACGGCGATCTCAACGATTACAATCTTCTGGTCTCAGTCGAGCCCGACGGTCTGCGACTCACGGGTGTGCTGGATTTTGGCGACGCTCACAAATCCGCCCGAATCGTCGACCCGGTCATCGCAGCGGCATATGCGGCGCTGCCTTGGGACGACCCCATCGGCGCGGCCGTGACCGTGGCGGGAGCCTACAACAAAGTGCTTCCGCTGACCAGCGGCGAGCTTCATGTCTTTGTGCCGCTACTCACGATGAGGCTCTGCGCGAGTGTGTGTATCTCAGCGCACCGGAGAAAGGCCGACCCTGATGACGAATACATCATGATCTCTCAGGCGCCGGCGTGGCGGGCATTGACGAAACTCCGGCGGGAGTCGCTCGACTTGGGCTACTACCGGCTGCGCGCCGCGTGCGGACTGGAGCCGTTCCCGGATTCTGCGAAGATCATTGCGTGGATTGATGGGAATCGCGACTCATTCGCGCGTGTCACCAGACACGATCTGGCAAAGACGCCGACGCTCACGCTGGATCTGAGTGTCTCGAGCGCCGCCCCTTACGTCCTGGCTGATGAGCCAGTCGCCACGAGAGAGATCGCCGCCGCGATGAACGAAGCCGGAGCGGACGTGGCGATCGGACGATACGATGAGGTTCGTCTCGTCTACAGTTCAGCGCTATTCGAGACGCCCTCACTCGATGGACCCGTTCACCGGACGGTCCACATCGGGATCGACGTGTTCCTGCCGCCGGGCGAGGAGGTCAGCACGCCTATCGATGGTGTGATTTACGGATTCGGTGACAACACGGAGGACCTGTCGTACGGTCCCACGATCATCATCCGCCACGACCCTGCCGATTGTCCGCCGTTCTACACGCTTTACGGGCATCTTCACCGCGGCGACCTCCCCGGCCTGAGGATCGGGCAGCCGGTTGCCGGCGGAACAGTGATCGGCCACGTCGGAGATCCGTCAGAGAACGGCGGGTGGACGCCCCACCTCCACTTTCAAGTGATCCTCGACCTGCTCGACAAACAGTCCGATTTTCCAGGCGTCTGTTCATTTCAAGACCGCGATGTCTGGACGAGCCTTTGTCCCGACCCGTCTGTGATCCTCGGCCTGCGCTCGCCGGCGCGCTCCATTGATGAGCCGCGTCCGGGTCAACTCCTCCGGGAAAGAGCCGCACTGATCGCTCCATCGCTCAGCATCTCCTACCACGAGCCCCTCCTCATCCTTCGCGCGTCGGAATCGTACATGTTTGATCATGCAGGGCGGCGGTATCTCGACTGCGTGAACAACGTGAATCATGTCGGGCACTGTCATCCAGCCGTGACGAAGGCGGTATCCGATCAGATGGCGGTCCTCAACACGAACACGCGGTACCTCCACCCGACCATCGTCGAGTATTCGAGGAGGTTGACAGCGACTCTACCCGGGCCGCTTTCGGTCTGCTTCTTCGTCAATTCCGGAAGTGAGGCCAACGATCTCGCGCTTCGCCTGGCTGGAGCCCACACCGGGAGGATGGCCACCGTTGTGCTGGACGCAGCCTATCACGGGCATCTCACGTCGCTGATCGACATCAGTCCTTACAAGTTCTCCGGCGCCGGAGGGCACGGTCCGGGCCGGGACGTTTTCGTTGCTCCGCTGCCGGACGTCTACCGCGGACTGCACCGGGGCGCGGATGCTGCCGATAAATACGCTCAGTCTGTTCACGACCTGTTCAACGCGGCGGACGGGCGAGGCGGGGCTGCGGCGTTCATCTCGGAATCCCTGCTCAGCTGCGGCGGGCAGGTCGAGCTGCCGGCGGGCTATCTGCGGAGGGTTTATGAAATCGCCCGCCGGCTTGGAGTCGTCTGCATTGCGGACGAAGTGCAAGTTGGATTCGGGCGCGTCGGAACTCACTTCTGGGGATTCGAGACGCAAGACGTCGTGCCCGACATTGTGACGATGGGCAAACCCATCGGTAACGGGCATCCCCTCGCGGCAGTGGTCACGACCCCGGAAATTGCCGCGTCGTTCAATACCGGGATGGAGTATTTCAACACCTATGGCGGCAACCCTGTCTCCTGCGCAGCCGGTCTGGCGGTGCTCGAAGCGGTTGAGCGGGAGGGGCTTCAAGAAAATGCGCTCGAAACCGGCACGTACTTGAAGAATCGTCTCCTCGATCTCCGAGAACGCGTCCCACTGATCGGTGATGTTCGTGGACGAGGGCTTTTCCTTGGCGTGGAACTGGTGTCCGATCGGATCGTGCGAACGCCCGCCGGTCAACAGGCTGACTACGTGATCAATCGCGCCCGACGCCTGGGCGTTTTGCTGAGCACCGACGGTCCCGATCACAACGTCCTCAAGATCAAACCGCCGATGCCGTTCAGCCGGGCCGACGCGGACAGGCTGGCTGAGACGCTGGATCGGATTCTGCAGGAGGATCCGGCGCAAGTATGACTGCTTTACGGCCAACCGAGTGCCACCGGAGGGGCGTTCTGCCATTCTCCGGGATGACGTGGTTTCGAGGTACTCCGTATATTTGTGCACCTCGTCTTGTCGTTCAACTTTCCGCCGCTATGACTCGCCTTCAGAACTCACTCAAATGGATTCAGGACAATTCGGACGTACTGTTCGATATCGTCCGCATCTATATCGGACTGGGACTAGCCGTCAGAGGGTTTTTCGCTCTCGTCGATCCCACGTATTTCGGATCCTGGCTGGCGGATTTAGGTGTTACCGGAGGAGCGGCGGCAGCCGCTCGCGTCTACATCATCCTGGCGCATCTCGGAGGTGGCATCCTCATTGCGATTGGGTACCTCACCCGAATCGCGGCGCTGGTGCAGCTGCCCGTCCTGATTGGCGCCGTGTTCTTCATCCATTTTCCGGAGGGACTGGCCGGGCCGGACCAATCTCTGGAGTTTTCGGCGCTGGTTCTTTTCCTGGTGGCCCTTTTCGCGGTGAGAGGGTCGGGTCGGCTCTCCGTGATGTCGTATCTGCGACGAAAACGACTTGCCGAAAGCGCCTGATCACAATCCTGCGACGTGACGCTCTAAGACCAGGGACGTTGGAGAACCCCCAAGCCTACCGCATTCGACATCCGTGGGCCGGCGTGGCGTCACGGGAAGAATCAGTAGCTGGCGTACACTGACGTTTTGCCGTTCTTATCGAACGCCACGACGTCGTATGAGTCGACACGGTCTCCCTGCTCCATCCCCGGAGATCCGATCGGCATTCCGGGTGTGCTGATCCCTACGATGTCGGGTCGCTCACGAAGCATCTTCTTGACGACTTCCGCGGGAACGTGACCCTCAACGACGTATCCGTCGACGATCGCCGTGTGGCACGACCCGAGTCCGGACGGAAGGCCGACCTTCTTCTTGATCGGCGTCACGTCCGCCTGATCGGTAGTTTTCACCGCAAAACCGTTCTCCTCTAGATGCTCCACCCATTTTGAGCAGCAACCGCAGGTAGGGGTCTTGTAGACCATTACTTCAGGTTGCTGAGCCTGAGAGTCGGTGCAG
Organism: Rhodothermales bacterium; assembly: GCA_035512315.1. GTDB lineage: Bacteria > Bacteroidota > Rhodothermia > Rhodothermales > DATKEJ01 > DATKEJ01. The sequence goes on from DATKEJ010000240.1 coordinate 9,209, forward strand.
GCCGAGCCCGCAAAAACGATCCGGGGGAGCAGCAGAATGAACAGGTAGTTCGTCTTGCGAATCATCGAATGTTGTGGTTGTGGCGGGAGCGACTCTGACCGATCACGAGCGGCTGTGTTCCGAAGGGCCGCCAGCATTCACTGATTCAGCGACTGAGCTTGGGGTCGAGCGCCGCGGGTGCCGGCATCTTCGTCCCGCATCCTTGCGAGGGCGATCTCCAACGCACCCTCATGGCAGAGCCCGCTGATTCTGGCCTCTTCGTAAGCACGGAGCGCGAGATCGGAGAGCCCTGAAAATGGTTCGCCGGAAGTATCCGGCGGCTCAGCGTCTCGGGCAGGTGGAGCGTCTGACAAAATCGAACCTTAATGTGTCGGGGTGGCGGGATTTGAACCCACGACCTCTTCGTCCCGAACGAAGCGCGCTACCGGGCTGCGCCACACCCCGAGGCCCGTTTTTAGCGGGTCACGAATATAAGTAACCCCTTTCTCGGCGTCCTAATGAAAATGAAGCGCAGTAGTTCCAGAAGGTCCGGCGTCCGGCGTCCGGCGTGAAGGGTGTGCTGTTCCGTAGGGGCAAGGCCAGAGCCCACCGGTCTCGACTCGTTTGGCGCAACGGTCGGGGCGTCGGCCTTCCCTTCCGAGGAACCTGTAGGGACATGCCGCCAGGCATGTCCGTCGAAGTGCACAGGCAGACCCAGTTCCATTATACAAGGCCAAACGGCCTGCCCGTCCGCCAAGCGCGAGCAGCCGCCCTCCCCGCACGGGAGCAAGAATGGGCTCGAGCGAAGCTCCGATATCGCCCGATTATGTCTGACTCGGAGCCGTGGTTCGTCCCGCTGCGATTTTGGCGAGACCAAAGGACGTTTCGGTCGTTTATTATTACTAGCCGATCATAGATCCAACACACGAAGGAGCATCATGGCAGAGCACGCACAGCTGACAGGTCCGGACTTGACGAAGGGCATCCCGGTTGATGAACTCGCAGAGGGCGAGATGAAACTTGGCCATGCGGAAGGCGAGGCCGTGCTCCTCTCGCGGCTCGAGGATGGTTTTTTTGCCATTGGGGCGACCTGCACGCATTACAGCGGTCCGTTGGCCGAGGGGCTCATCGTCGATGATACCGTGCGATGTCCCTGGCACCACGCCTGCTTCAGCCTGCGAACCGGGGAGGCCTTACGTGCGCCGGCGCTCAATCCGACTTCGTGCTGGAGCGTCGAGGTCCGCGACGGACGTGTGTACGTGGTCGACAAGGTAGGAAGGGAGAAACTTGATCTCGAGCGACGTCGATATCATCCATCGGACGGGGAGGAGCTCAACGACATCGTGGTTGTCGGCGCAGGCGCGGCGGGCGATGCGGCCGCCGAGATGCTGAGGCGCGAAGGTTTCGAGGGAACCATCAGCCTGGTTGGTAAGGATCAGGCGGCTCCGTATGATCGGCCGAATCTTTCGAAGGACTACTTGGCGGGCTCTGCTCCCGAGGAATGGCTGCCGCTCCGACAGTCCGGCTTCTACGCGAACAACGACATCGATTTAGTCCTCGGAGTTCAGGCCACTTCCATTTACCCTGACGATGGCCGAGTGCTTTTGTCGAACGGTGATTCACTGCGATTCGACAGGCTGCTTCTTGCGACCGGGGCAACGCCGGTGCGTCTTCCTGTGGAAGGAGCGAAGCTTCCCCACGTTTACTACTTGCGAACTCTAGCAGACTGCCGGGCGATCATACATGGATCTCAAGGTGCGAAGCGTGTGGTCGTAATAGGAGCTAGCTTCATTGGCATGGAAGCGGCCGCTTCCCTCGCGGAGCGTGGCTTGCACGTGGCCATCGTCGCACCTGAGTCACAGCCGATGGAGCGAATTCTCGGTCCCGAGATCGGCAAGCTCGTCCGAGGCTTGCATGAGGAAAAAGGTGTCGAGTTTTATTTGAACCGAACGGTCACGACGATCGGGTCGGACACCGTCACCGTCTCGGACGGAACCGAACTGTCCGCAGACCTCGTCGTCGTCGGAATCGGGGTTCGACCCGAAACCAAGTTGGCGAAGGATGCCGGTCTCACCGTAGATGACGGCGTAATTGTCGACGAGTACCTCGAAACCAGCCATCCAGGCATATTTGCGGCCGGCGACATCGCGCGTTGGCCCGATCGCCGCTCGGGGCGCCGAGTCCGGGTCGAGCACTGGGTGCATGCGCAACGGCAAGGGCAGGTGGCTGCTCGAAACTTGCTCGGTCGTCGCGAGGCGTTCACGATGGCCCCCTTCTTCTGGACGCATCAGTTCGACCTTTCGATTTCGTATGTGGGTCACGCGGTGGATTGGGGCCGGATCGAGGTTGACGGTAGCATCGAAGACCGGGAGTTTTCTGCGTCTTTCATGTCAGGAGAGAAAACGCTTGCTGTTGCCAGCGTCGCCCGCGGCCTTGAGAATCTAAGGGCCGAGGTGGCCATGGAGCGGGATGATAAGGAGGCCTTGCCCGGGCCAATCGCTTCCTGACCCTATCGCGTGCGTTCGACCGTGAACATGCAGCCATTGCATTTCGGTTGGGTTACAGTTACGGAGATTGACCGCCCAGGATGCTTCAACCGAGTTCGAAAATGCACCGCGGCTTAACGGAGCGATCGCACTGCTCCCGTACCGGTCTACCGGCGACTTCCGTCAACAGAGCCTCTATCAGCTTGCAGATCTCTGGGTGTTCTGTCGCCACGAGACCCACCGGGCAGCTGAAACCCACGATGTGCCGCTCGCTGACCTCGCTCACCCGAGCCAGACCGCCAAGGTCTCTCACCACGTCCAGAATGCGATCGACTTGTTCTTTCAGCTGGTCTGGTTTGTCGTTGTCGCTCGGCCGCGATCCGATGCTCGAGCCTGCCTCTCGAAGAATCTCCTCGATCTGGGACTGTGAAAGGCGATCTGCAACGGCATCCAGCAGCCGACTGATGAGAACATGGTACGACTTAGGAAATAGCTGCTCGGCCTCGGCTCTCAGCTCATAGACCGCCTCAGGCTTTCGAACGCCGGGCCGCTTTCCCGACTTGCTAACCAGACCGTCACGCTCGAGTGACGTCAGATGTGAGCGTACGGCATTGTCTGTCAGATCCAACGATTCGGCGAGTTCGTTCACTGTCGCTTCTCCGCGTCGAAGCAGCTGAACCACCTGTCCACGAGTGCTCTCGAGAAATCGTTCACCCCATCGTTTCATCGCGGATACTCCGTTACAACTGGAAGATTCAAGGCATAAATACGTCTCCCGATGAGATTAGTTTAATAACCAAAAATAGTAGTTGACTTTTTATGTTTGTTTATCCGAACTTGTCACGGCGGGGGCATGAGGCCAAGAGGAAGTCCTTCTATGGCCAAGTGAACGTCATACGAGTTTCATCATGAACCGATCGTACCCCTTTGCCCGCGCCGTCTTGCCGCTTGCAATCATCCTCGTGTCTGCCGCGATGGTCATCGTCGGGCGAAGTGGTCTCGACGGGAGCCTGTTTGACGATGCCATAAGCCAGAATTCGAGGACGATGATGGAGGAGGGCCGCGAGACCTTCCGTCACGATACGTTTGGCGACGAGGCGTTTTGGAGCGGGTCGCTGCGTCTCCACGAATCGATCTCTGGGGAGGAACACGGAGGCGTCGGGCCGGGACTGTCGCCCGAGACCGCCCTTTCACTTGGATTAAAGGTCGACACGGAGGCACTCCCTCAGGAGGTTCTCGATGCCATTGCGGCCGCCCAGGTAGACCTCCAGGATCCAGCTGTCACCCTGACGCTACTCAAAGCCGATGCGGTGGTAGGCGTTAAGGGGACATTCGAAGGGGATCGACTCAGCGCCCTCGGTGTCACGTGTGCGTTTTGTCACTCGACCGTCGACGACTCGTTTGCCCCGGGGCTCGGCAAGCGCCTCGACGGGTGGGCCAACCGCGACCTGGACGTTGGTGCTATCATTGCCTTCGCGCCGGACGTGGGCGCGATCGCCGACCTGCTCGGAACGGACCATGCGACAGTGCGCACGGTGCTTCATAGCTGGGGTCCGGGAAAATTCGACGCCGCGCTCCTGATGGATGGAAAGGCGTTTCGTCCCGACGGCAAGCCGGCTGCCACGCTGCTTCCGCCGGCGTTTGGTCTGGCGGGCGTGAACTTGCACACCTGGACGGGATGGGGCTCGGTTACGCATTGGAACGCCTTTGTCGCCAATCTGGAAATGATCGGGCAGGGCACTTTCTACGATCCGCGCTTGGACGACGCGGAGAAGTTTCCCATTGCGGCGCGTGAGGGATTTGGGCACCGGCGTAGTGATCCCGACCTCGTTACGCCGAAGTTGGCCGCTCTGCAATTCTACCAGCTCGCAATCCCGGCTCCGAGTCCTCCAGACGGATCGTTCGATGTGGGATTAGCGGCCGCCGGTGAGCAACTCTTCAAAGGGAAGGCACAGTGCGCTTCATGTCACGTTCCTCCGCTCTTCACCGAGCCTGGCTACAACATGCACACTCCGGAAGAGATCGGCATTGACGCGTTCCAGGCCGAACGCTCCCCCGACGGTCGATACCGCACGGCGCCCTTGAAGGGACTATGGACACACACGAGGGGCGGTTTCTATCACGATGGCCGGTTTGCGACGCTGGGCGAAGTGGTTGATCATTATGACGCCCATTTTGGGCTATCGTTGAGCGATCAGGAGCGGGAGGAGCTTGTGAACTATCTGCTGTCGCTTGGAGATGCCGAAGCCTCGGTCGGGACGACAGTGGAGCCGCCGTCCGTGCCGGACGGCTCGTCGTCGCTCGAGCAAAACTACCCGAACCCATTCTCCGACGGCACGACGGTCACGTACAAACTCGACCGGCCTTCGGAGGTCACCATCGAAGTGTTCTCGATCACCGGACACCTCGTCCGCAAGGTCAACAGGGGCGAACAGAGCGCCGGCCCCCACGTTTTCACATGGGACGGGCTAACCAGCGCGGGACGGCCCGCTGTTAGTGGAGTCTATCTCTACGGTCTCCGTGCAGGCGACCAAACGATAACCCGAAAGATGCTGCTCGTGCGATAGTTGGATCATCAGTTCATCACCAGCAGAATGGCTGTGTGTCCTGCCACGCGACGTTTCGGGCGGAGGTTCGTGCCGCCCTGTATTGAGTCGCGTGCCCGGAGCCGCCTTTGAAGAGGAGCCCCGAGCTGGAACCGCTCTCCCACGATCACTTCGAAGGCCTAATAACGGCCTCTCGCCTCCAGATCGGCGTACGAAAAGGTGCGTCGCCGAAAGTGATGACGGCGTACGTGGACCATTTCTGGCACGCGGCGCTGGAGCGTCATTTTCGTCAGGAGGAAACACTGCTCCTTCCTCTGTTCAAGACTCCCGCATGTCGAGTCTCGGCGAACGCATGATTGAAGAACATCGGGCGATCAAGGAACTAGTCGAGCAGCTTAACGACACCGGAGAGCCGATTGGACTACTCGATGAACTTTCACGACTGCTGAAGGCCCATATTCGCTTCGAAGAGCGTGAGTTATTCCCGGCTTTGGAAGCTGAAGCGTCTCGAGACTCGATGCGGGAAGTGGGCAAAGCGCTCAAAGAAGCTCATGCTGACGTTGATCTGGATTGGACACCTGCCTTCTGGGAGTAGGTCTCCAACGTGCATGGTGCAATGTGCAATGTGCAGCGTGCTGATTACCATGTACCATGTACCATGTACCAAGTACCAAGTACCATGCACCATGCACTAGGTACGATGAACGATGAACTAAACCACCCCCTCGTACATCTCCTCGATCACGTCGGCGTATCGCTCCTCGATGACGCGGCGGCGGAGTTTGAGCGTCGGCGTCATGGTGCCGGCATCGACCGTGAAGGGATCAGGCACGAGGCGGAAGGACCTGATTTTTTCATGGGCCGCGCTGCCCTTAGAGTGCGCCTTGAACTCGGCCTCGAATAGCGCAAGGATGTCTTTCGTCATGTACAGGTCGGCGACGTTATGGAATGGTATCTCCTGTTCGCGGGCATAAGCCGTGATGATCTCTTCGTCGGGCACTATCAGCGCCGAGAGAAATTCGCGACCTTCTCCGACCACGATGATCTGATCGATCCATTTAACGGACTTGAAGGAATCCTCGATGGGGCCGGGGTAGATGTTTTTCCCACCTTTCGACACGATCATGTGCTTGATCCGATCGGTGATGCGCAGCCTCCCCTCCTCGAACCTTCCCACATCTCCGGTGTGGAACCAGCCGTCTTTGTCGATGCATTCTGCGGTCGCCTCGGCGTTGTTCCAGTAGCCGAGCATGATGTTGGGTCCTTTCGCAATGATCTCCCCCTCTTCGCAAGTCAGCGTCGACGGGTAGTCCTCTCCACGCAATTGCGCGATGATACGTTTGTCGGAAACGTTCTGTATTCCGATCGTCACGCCGGGAATCACGTGACCCACCGTTCCAAACCTCGGATCGTCGTGCGGATTGATGGTGAGGACGGGGGCCGTCTCCGTGAGACCGTATCCTTCGATGATGGTCACGCCCGCGGCCTGGAAGAAGCGGCCAATATCGGCGGGCAGCGCCGCGCCGCCCGAAACCGCGAATCGGAGATTGCCTCCTAGTCGCTCATGCAGGCGCTCAAATACCAGCTTCTGCGCGAGTCGGCGCTTTAGCTGCAGGTACGGGCCTGGTTTGCGTGCCGCAACCGCGCGGTGGCCGACGTCGACCGCCCATTTGAAAATGCGTTTTTTGGTGGGTGAGCCCTCCTCCACCGACTTAACGACGAGATTGTAAATGCGCTCGAACAGCCTCGGTACCGCGATGAGCACCGTGGGGCGGAGCTCGGGCAGATTCCGGTTTACCGTATTGACGCTCTCGGCGTAGGAGATCTCAGCACCTGCCGCCAGGACGGCGGTGTATCCCGCGAGCCGCTCAAAAACGTGACACACGGGGAGAAATGAAAGGTGGTGGTCATCCGGCCCGAACGGGACCATCTCCAGAGCGGCCTTCGCGTTGGAGCAGAAGTTCTCGTGGCTCAACATGGCGCCCTTCGGCGTCCCAGTCGTACCCGAAGTGTAGATGAGCGCGGCAATATCGGACGCTTGAACCGAGGCCGTGCTCTCGTCGATGGCAGACTCGACTTGGGGGTAGTACGAGAGTCCTTCGCGCTCCGCCTCGTCCCAGGCGACGACCCAATCCGGATGCTCCTTGCGCATATCGCTCATCGTGATGACGCATTCCAGATCTGGGCAGCTCCCAAAGACTTCCTCTGCCTTTTTCAACTGAATTCCGGTCGAGACGACGAAGATCTTCGAACCTGAGTCGTGCAGGATGTAACCAACTTGGGAGGCGGGCAGCGACGTGTAAAGCGAGACGTTTATCGCGCCGAGTCTCTGCGTAGCCATTTCGAGGATGGTCCATTCCGGGCGGTTCTCCGAGAGAATTGCCACGCGATCCCCTTTCCTGACGCCCTTTCTATAGAGGTAGGCGGCCATTCCGCGCACGCGCCGGCCGAGTTCCTCCCACCGTATCGGCGTCCACTCGTGGGTCGTCAGATCTTTGTAGCGCAAAACCGTCCGGCTTCGTCCGTGGTAGTACTGCTCCAGACGGTCGTACAGCTCGGGAAGTGTCTGAAATTCAACGATCGCGGACATGAACGAAATAAAGGGACGGTGCTACACAGTGTAATAATGACTCCGGTGCCCAAACTAACTGCGATTTGGCCTTCATTCCAGTCCTTCATGAATAGCGCGTTTCAATTCCGGCTTTAATATCTTACGAGTTCAGTATTTAGACACACCCTGGTCACCGGGTCACAAACAAGGGAGGCAACATGTTTGGAGCCTGGATCTCGGATGTTCAGCGCGCATTGTTGAAACTGTTTCCAGCAGACAGGGCCTACAGCGCTGAAGATCTGAAATCTCCACAGATGCCGACGGCCGTCGGCCACTTTTTGCGTCACGCGCTCAGGCGACGCGCTGAGCGCATTGAGTTTTCCGTTGAAACTGAGTGGTTCGATCCCGATGCCCCCGACGTTCGGTCGGCGTTGGAGTCGTATCGACAGGCGCTTACATCCACTGCACAATACCCCCAGGCAGCCTGGAAGGCATCACTGGAGCGAGGGGTCCAGTTCGTGATCTCGCATCTGGTGAATCCTGCATCCGGGCTCGTTGCCTTTGTTTTCGGAAACTCGACTGATCCGGTTCCTATAACGCTGGTGGCCGAGCGTCTGGAGTTTTTCGGCGCGCAACCCGAGCTTGGGAAAGCCATTCTCGGAATCCTTGGGAAAATGTCGGTGAAGGAAATTGGGCCCGACGACCTTCGAGCAGCTGTGCTGAAGGCGGACCGGACGCTGGTCAAGGGATTCGAGCCGAACGACTGGGTGGTCCAGCTCGAGCCGCTGTACGAGATAGCCGGCGTGCTCCGCGAGAACGAGAAATCGGACGCGGCGCTGCCGACTGACCTCCTGAAGGTGTTCTTCGAGGAGAAGAACTGCGAGGATATAGTCAGCCGACTCGAGGCAGTTGAGTCGGTAAAGGGTGTTCACACATTGACCGCCGACGTTCTTCGGCGGGCGGCAGGAGAGAAGCCTGAGCCCCCGGCGGCCGAGCCGATCGAGGAGAGAGAGGAGCCGCTCCCAGGTACGCGCGTCGTAAGGAATGACTTTCATCGAGACCAAGAGACCTCAGTCGTTCCCCGATGGATGCGGTTCGCGACGGGCGGCAAGCCTGGCGAGACGATCGCGACCCCGACTGCACGCGGCTCGAGCCCCCCACCGCTGCGAGTGGACGATCCCTCGGCGCAGGATGAGGAAGGACCCGACGTTCCGGGCAAGATCGGCCAGCGCGCGCCGGTTCCCGATGATCTGGAGATTGTTACGAGTGGCGACGGTGTCGAGCCCACGGAGGCTACGGGGAACAGTTCGGCCGAGGGGTTGGGCAGCGTTCCGCGGTGGACCCAGTTTCGGGAAGTGTCGACTCAGAGTCCCGCAAGCCCGCCGGACGTGAACCCGATCGAGGAGCGCGTACTCGGACGTCTCAACGCGGTCCAGCGAGCGTGGTACATCAACCACCTGTTTGCAGGCGATCGGTCACGATGGGCGGTTGTGATGGAGCGACTTGCCGGCGCCGGAGACTGGGAAGAAGCCTCGGAGATCATTGCAACGGAAGTATTTGAGCGGCACGGCGTCGATATTTACAGCCGGCCGACCGTAGACTTCACGAATGCCGTCGAGGGCAGGTTCAGGTAAGCGACTCGCAAACGAGCATGTCCAGAGAAGACCCCGCCTCCCGACTCGATCATCTTCGATCCGAAGCGTTGAAAGGCGGCGGTGAAGAGCGTATCGCGCGCCAGCACGAGAAAGGAAAGCTCACCGCTCGAGAGCGGTTGGACATCCTGCTCGACGCGGGCTCGTTCGAGGAGCTCGGGGTGTTCGTAAGGCATCGTTCGCGAGACTTCGGGCTCGACCGCGAGCGACCGTACGGCGACGGAGTCGTGACGGGATACGGGCGAGTGAATGGCCGGCTGGTCTACGTGTTCAGCCAAGACTTCACCGTGTTCGGCGGTTCCCTTTCGGAAACGCACGCGGAGAAGATCGTTCGGGTCATGAAGCTCGCAATGGAGAACGGGGCTCCAGTGATCGGGTTGAACGATTCGGGTGGCGCGCGCATTCAGGAAGGCGTGGCCTCGCTCGGCGGGTACGCAGACATTTTCCTGCTCAATACGCTCGCATCCGGAGTCGTACCGCAGATTTCGGCCGTGATGGGTCCTTGCGCCGGTGGAGCCGTGTATAGTCCCGCCATTACGGACTTCGTGTTCATGGTCGAAGACACCTCGTACATGTTCGTGACGGGTCCGAACGTGGTCAAAACGGTCACGCACGAGGAGGTCACGCACGAGGAACTCGGTGGAGCGCATACGCACGCTTCGAAAAGCGGGGTGGCGCATTTCACGTGTGAGAGCGAGCTCGGGTGCCTTACGCGAATCCGGCAGTTGCTTTCGTACCTCCCTCAGAACTGCGAAGAAGCCCCTCCAAGGCTACCTGTCGATGATCCGGTCGATCGCGAGGATCTAGCACTCGACGATTTGATTCCGACGAGTCCGAACAAGCCGTACGACATGCACGACGTGATTCGAGGAGTTGTCGATCGCGACAGCTTCTTCGAGGTTCATGCCGAGTACGCGGCCAACATGGTGGTGGGTTTTGCCCGATTGGCCGGAGCCACGGTGGGTATCGTGGCCAACCAGCCTGCCGTGCTCGCGGGGGTTCTTGACATTGACGCCGCGGTTAAGGGCGCTCGCTTCGTCCGGTTTTGCGACGCGTTCAATATCCCACTCGTGGTTTTCGAGGACGTACCGGGATTTTTGCCGGGCACCGAGCAGGAATGGAGAGGAATTATCCGTCACGGCGCCAAGCTGCTTTATGCTTTTTGCGAAGCGACGGTCCCGCGTATCACGGTCATCACGCGCAAGGCTTACGGAGGCGCATATGACGTCATGAACTCGAAGCACATTCGCGGAGACCTCAATCTCGCCTGGCCGACGGCGGAGATCGCCGTGATGGGTCCGAAAGGCGCCGTCGAGATCATTTACCGCAAGCAGATTCGGGCAGCCGACGATCCCAAGGCCATGGAGGAACAGTTTGTCGAGGAATACAGGGATCACTTTGCCAATCCGTATGTTGCAGCAGAACGCGGCTTCATCGACAACGTGATTCATCCTCGCGAGACGCGACGAACATTGATCCGGGCGCTCGACATGCTTCGGAACAAAGTGGCCGACAATCCGAGGAAGAAGCACGGGAATATTCCACTGTGATTTTCAGTGGGGTGCTAAACCGGCTGCTTTGTTGCCTTTAGCACTCGCGACGTGATGCCGGCATGCCTTGCATTACATCACGTCGTTACGTATAGTATCTATTCATCGAAGCAGAGTGAGCCAGTACTCTGAAAGGAGGCTATTTCGTGATCAACCGACTTTTGACCTTAATACCACTGATCTGCGTGCTCGCGACGGCGAGTGCAGGCGGTCAGTCGGAACTCGTCGAAACCACAGAACCCTGGGAGGATCTCGTCGACTCGGATGAGAATCTGCTAGTCATGTCGCGGATATACGAGCACCAGGGCGGCTCGCTCGAGGCCGCGGCCTATCGCGACTATTCCAGGTACGAGGCCCATCTCGACACGGCGATGCAGCTCATGATCGATCTGCTCGACGAGCCCGTCGCCGAAAGACCCCGCTTTCGCGAACTGTATCGAAGCGTAGTCACCGAATTCGAAGGCTATTACGGTGACGTCGACACCTTCACGACCGAGTTCGGCGGCATTTTCGCCGTACGCGACAGCCTTTTCGCATCCCTGGAGAAGAACGATCTCGTGGAGGACCTTCTGGTCACCCAGCTGCCCGAGATTTCGACCACGATTCCGATAGTCCACAACAGCCTCGTAGAGCGGAGCATCATTTATTTGCTGCGAAAGCCCGAGAAGACGGTGGATCTGTGGCGCTCACGGGCTGAAACGTACTTCCCGATGATCGAGGCGATCATGGAGCAGGAAGGTGCACCCGAGGAGCTCAAGTATCTTGCCCTGATTGAGAGCGGTCTCGAGCCTCGCGCCCGCAGCTGGGCCCGCGCGGCAGGGATGTGGCAGTTCATTTCAGCCACCGGTCGGTCGTACGGTCTCGACGTCAATGGATGGGTCGACGAGCGCCTGGATCCTGAGAAAGCGACCCGCGCGGCAGCAAGACATTTGAAGGACCTGTACGAGCTCTTCGACCACGACTGGCACCTGGCGCTTGCGGGATACAACTGCAGTCCGGGTCGTGTCAAAAGGGCCATTCGTCGCGTCGAGCGTGCGACGGGAACGAAAGCGACGTTCTGGGACATTTACCGATACCTCCCTCGCGAGACAAGGGCCTACGTGCCGATGTTCATGGCCGCAGCCATCGTGATGTCGCATGAGGACGCTTTCAACTTGAAGGACGTCGAGCCTGGCCAGCGCTATGAGTTCGATCGGGTTGCAGTGCATCACGTGCTGCCACTGGCTGACGTCGCGCTTATGAGCGGTGTCGACGTGGAGGCCATCAAGTTCCTGAATCCGGAAATTCGGACCGAATACGTGCCGCCGTCAGTCAAGCCGTACATGCTCAGGCTGCCGTTCAGGGCGGGGAATCGCTTCATCGAAAGGTACGACGCGTGGTTGGCCTCGGATGGGTCGAAAGGACTTGACCTGATGCACACGGTCGCTTCCGGAGAGACGCTTGCGCGAATCGCCCGCCACCACGGTGTCTCGGTCGCAGAGATTCGTTCGGCGAATGGGTTCAGCGGCAATGCGATCGAAGTCGGCCAGAAGCTCCAGATCCCAGTCTCATCGTACACGAGCAAGAGCTCGTTGGAAATGTTCGCGAATGGAACCGGGAGCGTGAGATACCGGCAGCCGTCCATCGATCCCGTGGCCGTCATGTCGCTTGACGGTTCGGAGGTTGGACCGGGTAACAACATCAGGACGGTTGCCGTGCGAAGCCAGGCGCGCGCGCGCGAGATTAACGGAACGTCTTCCACGTCCGCTTCTTCCTCGTCGACGAGCGGTAATCGAATCAGATATCGCGTCAAGTCAGGAGACACACTCTCCGGCATTGCTTCCAAGTACAGGACGTCCGTCGCTAAGCTGAGGGGCTGGAATAATCTGCGGACAAACCGCATCCGATCGGGTCAGATGCTCACGATTTACTCGGGCAGCGCCCCGACCGTCTCGCACAAGGTTCGACGCGGTGAGACGCTCTCGTCCCTCGCGCGCCGGTATGGCACCAGTATAAGTCGCATCAAGAGCTGGAACGGCTTGCGTTCAGACCGGATCCAGGTTGGACAGGTGCTTACCGTGAGCCGGTAAAGGGGTCTCGAAAAACGCTAAACGCCAAACGAGAAACGCTAAACGCCCTCACTTGGCCTTAGCCGTGATCCTGCCGCTAACGGCGGGCGAGCACGTCCGCGCAAATGGTACGGGAGTAACCTCCCCCGGCTTCCGCTCCGCACTACTCTTCCCGCTTACATTTGAGACCCCCTCCCGAGGGGACCAGGCCCAGCAAACTGACGGGCCTTGGAACCTCGAACCCCGAACCCCGAACCCCGAACCCGTAACCCGCCGTAACGAATTCGCCTTGAACGAGGCGTCTAAAACCGTACGGTTGTGCCGGTTATTTCGTATTTTCCGGACCGCTCTAAGCACGTGGCGTTTGAGAGCACATCCGATGGGCGCGGGAAGCTAGACTCACTTCGTTTGACTGCATGGCAGAAGACCAGCAGAATTCTATTATCCTGATCGACATCGAGGACGAAATGCGGTCCTCGTACATCGATTATTCGATGTCGGTCATCGTCAGTAGGGCGCTTCCTGACGTTCGCGACGGACTCAAGCCGGTTCAGCGCCGGATCCTGTACGGGATGAGCGAGCTGGACCTCGGCCCGACGCGTCCCTACAAGAAGAGCGCGAGGATCGTTGGTGAGGTCCTCGGCAAGTACCATCCCCACGGTGATTCAGCCGTGTACGACGGGATGGTTCGCATGGCTCAGGATTTTTCGGTCCGCTATCCCCTGGTCGGAGGGCAGGGCAATTTCGGGTCGGTCGACGGAGACTCTGCGGCGGCCATGCGATACACCGAAGCGCGCCTGACGCGCATTTCGCAGGAGCTGCTCCAGGACCTCGAGAAGAACACGGTTGATTTCGTTCCGAATTTCGATGAGTCGCTAAACGAGCCGAGCGTTCTTCCGTCGGCCGCTCCGAACCTCCTGATGAACGGAGCCAGCGGGATCGCCGTCGGGATGGCGACGAATATTCCTCCGCACAACCTCGGCGAGCTCGTCGACGGGATCGTGGCGTACATCGACGATCCGACGATCGAGACCGAGGCGATCATGGGATATATCCCGGCGCCTGATTTCCCGACAGGCGGCATCATTTACGGCTACGCCGGGGTGAAGGATGCTTATGAGACGGGACGCGGGCGCATCGTGCTCCGGGCCCGGATCCACGAGGAGGAGCTCGCCGGCGGGCGACAGGCGCTCGTCGTGACCGAGATTCCGTACCAGGTCAACAAGGCCACGACCATCGAAAAGATCGCTTCGCTGGTTCGAGACAAGCGCATCGAAGGAATCTCGGATTTGCGTGACGAAAGCGATCGACGGGGCATGCGCATCGTGATCGAGTTGAAGCGCGACGCCGTTCCGCTCGTCATCCAAAACCAGCTGTACAAGTACACGCAGTTTCAGCAGACGTTTGGCGTGAACATGGTGGCGCTCGTCGATGGTCGACCGCGGACCCTGAAGCTCATTGAAGCGATCGGGCATTATGTAGACCATCGGCACGAGGTCATCGTCCGTCGCACCGAGTTCGAGCTCAAGAAGGCGGAAGAGCGCGCGCACATACTCGAAGGCCTCCGAATTGCACTCGATCATCTTGACGCGATCATCTCGATCATCCGCTATTCGGCGAATCCGGATGAGGCGCGCGAGAACCTGATGGTCGGCGTTCTCCCCGAGGCGCTCACCACAGAAATGCGAGAGCGGTTTGGCCTCCCGACCACTGCCGAATCCCTCTTCTCTCTTTCCGAAGTGCAAGCTCGTGCCATTCTCGATCTCCGACTCCAACGGCTGACGGCCCTGGAAAGGCAGAAGATCGAGGAGGAGCACACGGAGGTCCTGATCCAGATTGAGACCCTGAAGGGCATCCTCGCCGACCGCGGCGTGCGGATGCAGATCATCAAGGACGAGCTGCTCGAGATCAAGAAACGATACGACGACGAGCGTCGGACCGAAATCGATTACACGGGAGGCGACATCCTCGCCGTGGAGGATCTCATCGAGGATGAACAGGTCGTCGTGACCATCACGCACCAGGGTCTCGTCAAGCGTACGTCGGTTGTGAGCTATCGCCAGCAGGGTCGCGGCGGGCGCGGATTGAAAGCGACAGGCACGCGCGAGGAGGACTTCGTCGAACAGCTCTTCGTCTCATCCAACCACGACTATCTGCTTTTCTTTACCGATCACGGCCAGTGCTACTGGCTACGTGTCTTCGCAATTCCGGAAGGAGAGAGAACGGGCAAAGGCCGCTCGCTGCGGAATCTGATCCAGATCGATCAGGAAGACTGCGTTCGGGCCGTACTGGCGGTGAAGAAGGGCGACTTCATCGATCCGGATTTCGGCGAATCTCATTTTGTCCTGATGGCGACAAAGCAGGGGATGGTCAAGAAGACTCCGCTGGCCGCATTCTCCCGTCCCCGCGCGGACGGCATCATTGCCATCTCGGTGAACGAGGGGGACGAGCTGCTCGAAGCCCACTTGACCGACGGCAATGCGAACGTCGTCATGGCGTCGTCAGGCGGTCGAGCAATTCGCTTCCGGGAGCAGGATGCCCGCCCAATGGGTCGCAATACGATGGGCGTTCGGGGCATGCGCATCAGACCCCACGAGTCGATCGTGGGGCTGGTCGCCATAAACGGCGAAGATGCCGACGTGCTCGCCGTTTCATCCAACGGCTATGGAAAGCGATCGCTGATCAGCGAGTACCCGATCCACCGGCGTGGGGGCAAAGGAGTGCTCACCCTTAGAGCGACCGACCGCACCGGGCCGCTTGTCGCCGTGAGAGCCGTGCAGCAAGGCGCTGATCTGATGATCATAACGGTGGCCGGAATCATGATCCGCATGAACGTTAGCACCATCTCGACCCTGCGACGAAACACGCAGGGTGTACGGCTGATCAACCTCGGTGAAGATGACGAAATCGCCGACGTCGCAAGTCTGATGATTGACGAAGACGAGGTGTCCGACGAAGAGGATATGGCGACAGATCTCCCGGTGGACGGCCAGGACGTCGAGGAATAGCCTAGTCCGACCAAAGCGCCTGCGGTACGGCGCATCCCAGAATCCGGTACCCTGAGCTTTTATCGTCGACCGCCTGTTACGCGTTTAGAGGGAGTGCGTCGCACTTGGTGCGGCGCACTCCCTCTGTCGCCGTCACCCCCGGGCCGTAGAAACCCGGCTCCGGAACAAACGCCGAAGTCGCCGATTTCGGTACGGCTTTTATGGTGCAGCTAGAAAACATATCGCTCTCGTTCGGCGGCCAGCGTGTCTTCGACACGATGAGCTGGTTCATTCGGGACGGGGCCCGCGTCGGGCTCATCGGGCCGAACGGCGCCGGGAAAACCACCCTTCTGCGGATGCTGGCGGGACAGATGCGGCCGGACTCCGGCTCCGTTTCATTCGGGTCGGAGATGACGATCGGCTATCTGGAACAGGAGATTCTGGAGGTCGACGATGAGGACGAGTCGGTTCGCGATCATGTGCTCAGGACGTTTGATCGCGTCCAACAGCTCGAGTTGGCCTCCGAGCGCATCCTCGAGCGGCTGAAGCAGCAGGATCTGGATGAGGAAGACACCGATCGGCTGATCCGCAAGCTCGACGAGATCCATGTCGCGCTTCATGCGCACGACGCGCACCTGCTCGAATCTCGAGCGGAGACGGTGCTGCACGGGCTGGGATTCACCGACGACGACCTGGGGCGCACGGTCGCCTCCTTTTCCGGAGGGTGGCGGATGCGCATGGCGCTCGCGCAACTGCTTCTGAAGCGACCTGACCTGCTGCTCCTGGACGAGCCAACTAACCATCTCGACATCGAAAGCATCGACTGGCTAGAGCAGTTTCTGGCAAGTTTCCCTGGCGCGGTGGTGCTGGTTTCGCACGACCGCTACTTCCTGAATCGAATCGTCTCGTCGATCGCCGAAATCGCACACGGCCGGATAAATAACTATACAGGCAATTACGAGCGGTACGAGCTGGAGAAGGAGGAACGGCTCGCGATTCAGTGGGCCTCGTACGAGAACCAGCAGCGAGAGATAAAGCAGGCCGAGCAGTTCATAAGACGATTTCGGGCGAAGGCAACCAAGGCGCGACAGGTTCAGAGCCGGATCAAGGCGCTCGAGCGCATAGACCTCATACCGGAACCAGAGCCGCCGGCGCCGTCGATCCGTTTCAGTTTTCCTTCCGGATCGCAGCCGTCACGCGTGGTGTTGTCGCTCTCGGATTTTTCGAAGTCGTACGATCTGATCGACGGAGGCGAGGTCGTCGTCTTCGACCGCGCCCGCGCCATGACGATCGAACGGGGCGAGAAGATCGCCCTGGTTGGGAAGAACGGCGCCGGGAAGAGCACACTGGCCCGCATCCTCGGCGGAACTGAGCCCTTCGACGGCGAGCGGAAGCTCGGCCAGCGCGTCGATATCGGGTTTTTCGCTCAGAATCAGAGCGAAGCCCTCGATCCCGGCGACACTGTTCTTCAGGCGATGCAAAGGGCGGCTTATGGTTGGGACGAAGCGAGGATTCGGGGCCTGCTCGGCGCATTTCTCTTTTCGGCCGACGACGTGCTGAAGCGAACGAGTGTTCTTTCCGGCGGCGAGAAGAGCAGATTGGCGCTCGCTCTCACGCTGGCTACGCCTGCCAATTTCCTTGTCCTTGACGAGCCGACCAATCACCTCGACATCCGCTCTCGCGCGGCGTTAATCGAGGCATTGCGCGAATTCCCCGGCACATTCGTCGTGATCAGCCACGACCGGCACTTCGTGGATCGTGTCGCCAACCGGATCTGGTACGTTGCCGACGGTCAGGTGCGGGTCTACCACGGTAACTACTCCGGCATCGTCCAGCTTCAAGCGACCGCCGCGGGTCCGGAGGCGAAAACGCGACCTGAGGTCGAGCCCGCGGCGAGCAACGGCCGTGGGGGTGGCCCCAAGACCAAGGAGCAGAAGCGCATTGAGGCAGAGCGCAGAAAAGCGAAGGCCTCGCAAAAGGACCGGATCAAGACCCTGATCGTCAAAGGCGAACCGGGTCGGCTTGAAGAGCTGGACGGGGAGGTCCTTCAATTCGCGATGGAGCTGCTCGAGGAGAAAATTGCCGCCGAAGAGGAGGAGAGATCCACTCTGGAAGGCCGGCTCGCCGACCCCACGTTCTATTACGACAGCGACAAATCCGCGACTGCCGTGCATAGATTCGAAGACCTGCAACGAAGTCTGGCGACGCTCTACGAACGCTGGGAGCTCGTCGCGCGACTGCTCGAGGACGAGCGAAGTAATATCGAAGGTCGAACGCCCTGAGCCGATGTTCAACGAACGAAGCAAACTCTTTCAGCGAGCGCTGTTCGTGGCGGATCTCGGGTTGATCGCCGCCGGCTGGATCATCGCCTACTACATCCGATTCGAGCTGCTCGTCCCTATCGTCGGCCTGCCGCTCTGGAGACCGCTTTCCCGGTACATCTCCTACCTTCCTCCCCTTATCGTCATCTGGGGCGTCGTTTTTCTGGCATCCGGGCTGTACTCCTCCGACCGCGCGCAGCGTCTCCCGCTTCTTGTCTACGGCGTACTGCGCGCCGTCTCTCTCGGAATGGCTGCGAGCGTTGCCGGCCTCTTCTTCTACCGCGCCTTCTCGTTCTCGCGGCTGCACATGCTCCTTTTCGGGATCGTCACGACCGGGCTGATGGTCGTGCTCCGAATCGTGCTGTACAGTCTGATCAGGCAGGCGAGGAAGCACGGCCGCAATTTCCGCCGCGTGTTGATCGTCGGCGCGGGCAAGGTCGGCAGGCGTCTCGCCGACGCGTTCCGCCAGTACCCACTCATGGGCTACGACGTGGTCGGATTCCTCGACGACCAGAAGACCGGCCCCGATATACTCGGACGGACGTCCGACCTGTCAGAGGTAATGGACAGGCTGGACGCGGAAGACCGACCCATCGACTCCGTTTACATCGCGCTCCCGGTTCAAGCGCTTTCGAAAGTGCAGGAAATGACCGAGGTTCTGTCCACTCGCCTCGCAAGCGTCTGTCTTGTGCCCGACATCCTGCAGTTCAATCTTCTAAACAGCCGCATCAGCGAGGTCGACGGGCTGCCCGTCATCCACCTGGCCGACGAACCGCCCATCGCCTTTGGTCGCGTCGTCAAGCGGGGCATCGATATTGTTTTCTCCGCCTCGGTTCTGCTGCTGCTTTCACCGCTGTACCTGCTGATCATGCTGGGCGTTCGCCTGACGTCGCCTGGGCCAATCCTGTACCGGCAAGTACGAATGGGATTGAATGGCCATCAGTTCGAGATCCTCAAGTTCCGATCGATGCCGGTCGATGTGGAGGAGAAATCCGGGCCGGTGTGGGCGAAGCAGGGAGAAGTGCGAGCGACCCCGTTCGGGTCTTTCCTACGGAAGACTTCGCTGGACGAACTGCCGCAGTTCATTAACGTGCTCAAGGGGGACATGTCTGTTGTGGGGCCCCGGCCGGAGAGACCGCATTTTATAGAGGACTTCAAGAATCGCGTGCCGCGCTACATGCTCCGTCACAAGATGAAGGCAGGCATCACCGGCTGGGCACAGGTGCACGGACTGCGGGGGAATACTTCGATCG
Source organism: Rhodothermales bacterium (assembly GCA_035512315.1). GTDB lineage: Bacteria > Bacteroidota > Rhodothermia > Rhodothermales > DATKEJ01 > DATKEJ01. Next base: position 28,582 of record DATKEJ010000240.1, read on the forward strand.
AGAAGCGCATCGAGTACGATCTGTACTACATCCAGAACTGGTCGCTCGGTCTCGATCTGCGGATAATGGCGTTGACTCTCTGGAGAGGATTCGTCTCCAAGAACGCCTATTGATCACGGATCAGGCCGTAGCGCATGCGGTGACCATCGAGCGGAAGACCGCAAGTCCGTCACTCGTGCCGAGCTGATCTTCGACGTGACGCTCGGGATGCGGCATCATTCCCATTACATTCCCGCGCTCGTTGATGATGCCGGCGATGTTCCTGCTCGATCCGTTCGGATTCGCCGAAGCGGTCACGTTCCCGTCCGCGTCACAGTAGCGAAACAACACCTGGCCGTTCGCCTCCAGACGGTCCAGTGTGGCCTCATCCGCGTGGTAGTTGCCTTCACCGTGAGCGATTGGAAGAGAAAGCACGTCACCGGCCGAGCACGCGTTCGTGAAGACGGTGTCGGCTCGTTCGACACGTATCCCGACGGGCCGGCACACGAACCGCAGGGTGGCATTTCGAAGAAGGGCGCCGGGGAGAAGTCCACTCTCGCAAAGCGTCTGAAATCCGTTGCAGATCCCGATCACGAGGCCGCCGCTCTCGGCGAAGGCGGTCACGGCGCTCATCACCGGAGAGAATCGGGCGATGGCGCCCGATCGGAGGTAATCGCCGTAGGAGAATCCGCCCGGAAGTAAAACGACGTCTATCCCGTCGAGATCGGTGTCCTTATGCCACACAAACGCGGCATCCTGGCCGACGACGTGCTTCACTGCATGGTAAGCATCGTGGTCACAGTTCGAACCTGGAAATACAACGATGCCGAATTTCATAAACGCTAAACGCCAAACGATAAACGATAAACGCCAACCTGGAACCTCGAACGTCGAACGTCTAAAAGATAAGCCGAACCAATCCCCGCTCAAATCGTTCTGCAGGACGAAACGCGACATCTCGAGGTTGTGATTATGTCGACTGTGATCAGACGGGCGGAGCAGATGGATTTTGATCCCGTACTGCAGCTATTGTCACTCAGCAACTTGACAACAGCGGGGTTGGTCGAGGATGCGGTGCTTCTGCTCGTGGCGACGGGCGCCGACGGTGTTGTCGCCTGCGCGGCAATCGAAGCGGACGGTGCGGACGCCCTCCTGCGCTCCGTGGCGGTCGCCTCGTCTCATCGCGGTTCAGGTCTCGGAACGAAGCTGGTGGCCAGCATGGAAGAAGAGGCTCGTACCTTGGGTATCCAAAGGCTGTATCTCCTTACGAGCACCGCCGAGAGTTTTTTCGAGAAGCTCGGGTATCGGCGAGTTGAAAGGGAACGCGTGCCGGACGTTGTGCGCGCCTCCGCCGAGTTTTCCGCCTGCTCTTCGGCGGGTGCAACGGCCATGCGCAGGAACCTTTGAGCGTCGTCTGTTGGAAATCCAGCCAGGAAGTCTGATCCCGTGAAGCGCCGTACAAAGATCGTCTGCACGCTCGGCCCGGCCAGTGCGAGCAAGTCGACCATCGAACGCATGGTCGACGCCGGGATGAACGTCGCCCGGCTGAACTTCTCCCACGGCACTCATAAGGACCACGGGAGACTGATCAAGATCATCCGTGAAGTGGCTTCGAGCCGCGGGGTCCCGATCCCGATCATGCAGGACCTCCAGGGCCCGAAGATTCGCATTGGCGATGTCGCAAACGGACGCATCCTGCTTATTGAAGGCCAGGAGGTCATCCTGACATCCAGCCCGGTGGTCAATGGCGGCGGTCGGCACGTTCACATCAACTACCCTGGATTCGAAGATGACGTCGAGGTTGGCGGCCGCATTTTATTGGACGACGGACGATTGGAGCTGACGATCGTACGCATAGGATGCGACGAGGTCGTTACGCAGGTCGTGGTCGGGGGCCCGCTCCGGTCAAAGAAGGGCGTCAACATGCCCCATATGAACTCGGGATCGACCACAATGACGGAGAAGGACGTTCGCGACCTCGAGTTCGGTCTTGCCATGAAAGTGGATTTCGTCGCACTATCGTTCGTGAGGACCGAACGCGACGTGACCGAGCTGGTGAACAGAATCCGTGACTCCGGCTCCGACGTCGGGGTGATTGCCAAGATCGAGAAACCGGAGGCGGTCGACGATTTGGAGGAGATTCTCCGCGAGGCGGACGGCATCATGGTGGCTCGGGGCGATCTCGGCATCGAAATGCCGCTCTCGAAGGTTCCGATGACACAGAAGCGCATTGTGCGTCGCTGTCTCGCGTCGGCGAAGCCCGTGATCACGGCGACTCAGATGCTCGAAAGCATGATGCATAACCCCCGGCCCACCAGGGCTGAGGCGAGTGACGTCGCGAATGCCGTTCTCGACGGGACCGACGCCGTGATGCTTTCGGGTGAGACGGCCGTGGGGAAACACCCTGTTCGCGTTATCGAGGTGATGGACGAGATCGTCCGCGCCGCCGAGAACTCGGACCTTATGATGCAGCATGCCGCCCGGGAGCGCGTGTCACCCGACGAGCAGGAAAGGGTGATGGCGGCCATAAGTTTTACGGCTACGCGTGTTGCGACCGAGGTCGGGGCCGCAGCCATCGCCTGTCTTACACACTCGGGGGCAACCGCGCGCAGCATCGCACGACACCGACCCGATATTCCGGTATATGCATTTACCGACAACCCGCGCGTTGTCGGCTGGCTGGGGATCGTGTGGGGAACAGAAGGCATTCATATTCCCTTTCAGATGGATACCGATGCCGGAGTCGGCCAGGTGCATGAGATACTTTTGTCGAAGGGTCTGGCGCGAACGGGCGATCGCATCGTCATAACAGCAGGCATGCCGTTGCCTACCATGGGCCGTACAAACATGATTCACGTTAGTCAGTTATAGCCGAGCGTGGACGTTCCAGCGAAGAAATACAGAACCAATACCAGAACCCGGCGAGCGTCAGTCACGAGGCTCGCGGGTTTGGTGTTTCTTGGCGTATTCCTGTCGGCCTGCTCAGGCAATTCATTTGTAGCCAGGAAGTTTGACGACTTCACCGCGCATTACAACAAGTTCTACAACGCGAACCGGACGTTCCAGCAGCAAGAACGGAACCTCGAGCAGGGAGACGAGAAGATCGATACCGATCGTTACCTGACCACGTTCGAGCTGCCTCGCCAGCGCGGCCGCTCGGCAGAGTTCGAAAAGGTCATCACCAAGAGCGCTGACTTGCTACGAAATCATCCGCGCTCGAAATGGGTCGACGATGCCCTTATGCTCATCGGAAAGTCGTATTTCTACCAGAGCAATTTTGTCGGGGCCGAGCAAAAGTTCAACGAGATCATCAATCTCGAAGGCGAGCTGAAGGACGAGGCCGAGTTCTGGCTCGCCAGGACCCTGGTTGCCGGCCAGTCAACCACCGCAGCCGAGGAGATTATCGCTGCCGCATTGGCTGACGAGGATCTCGATAAAAAGTGGCGTGCCCGTTTTCTCCTTCTGCGCGGAGACTTGAGGACCGATGTCGGACGTCGGGAGCTTGCGATTGCGGACATCGAAGAAGGGCTCGAGCACGTCGACGATGGAGACACGTCCGCCAGGGCGTACTTCCTGCTTGGCCAGTTGTACGAGCAGGAAGGTCGTTTCGAGGATGCTGTTGAGGCCTACCGTCGCGCGCAGGGCAAGAAGCCGCTCTACGAGCTGGCGTATGCGGCGCTCGTTGGCGAAATCCGCGCGCTCGGCCTACACGCAGATCCGGAAGCCGCACTCGACAAGCTTCAGCGGGCGATGAGAGAGAACAAGCATTTCCAGAATCGCTACCACTTACAGTACATGCAGGCCCGCGTACTGGCTTCGGCCGGCGATCCGATCGCGGCACAGGAGGGCTTTTTCGAACAACTCTACCCCTCCGATCCCACGCGGAGAACGAACCTACGAGGCGAGGTGCACTACCGGCTCGGTGAGCTTTATCGCGACTATCTGGGTGATTTCTATGCCGCCGGCGTTCATTTCGACACCGCATCGACCGCCCTACCCGGGGCTCCGGCCCAGAATGAACAATGGGCCCCCGATGCCATCATCGACGCGAAGGAGGCGGCCGCCACCTTCAGGGATTACCGGGAAACGCTCGACCAGGTGACACGGATGGACTCGCTGCTGTATCTGGGATCGTTGGACGCCGCGGCGTTCGATTCCGCCGTTGCAGCGGTGCGTGTTCAACTGGCTGAGGAGGCGGCTCGCATTCAGGCGGAGCTCGAACGGATACGAACGGAGTCGCGCTTTCGGCAGGCGGTCAGTGACACCGATTCGAGAGCCGCGGCGCAGCCCCGACAGACCACCGACGGCTCTGCGTTAGAAGCTTTCGGCTTCTTGAATCACAAAAACCTCCAGCGAGTCCAGGAGGCATTCCAGAACTTCAAGGACGTCTGGGGCGACAGGCCGCTCGTACCAGGCTGGAGACGGGAGGAGGCGGTGGCGCTGGCCCAACGACAGGCTTCGACTGCGAACGGCGCTCCCGGCGAAACGAATGAAAACGGCGGGTCGGGTCAACAGGTACGGTTCCTTCCTCCCGTAGACGTGTCGGAAGTCCCTCGAGATTCCGCGTCGCAGGCAGAGATGCGGGCCGAGCGCGCCGAAGCCAGATATCGCCTCGCGAACGTACTGTTTCTCTCGATTGGCCTGCCCGACTCGGCAGCAAAATGGTACCGCAGAGTGATCGATGAGGACACCGACCAGGCGGTTGCGCATCGAGCGCTGTATGCGATGGCGGAAGTCCACGAGGCGCTGGGTGATGCGGAACAGTCAAGACGGACTCTCGAGCGCGTGATCGACCGCTATCCCGATTCTGAGTTTGCCGGCAAGGCCCGTGCTCGCCTCGGCATAGAGGTCGAGACCGAATTCGTTTCCACCGACACGCTCGAAATTGCCACGGGGCGGTACGAAGACGCCTACCGTTTCTGGGAGGCCCGGGACTATCGATCGGCGATTGACTCGATGGTACGTGTTGCCGCCGATTTTCCGGAGACCGAGATCGCTGCGAAGTCGCTTCTGGCGGCCGCGCGAATATTCCTCGAGAAAGCGCATCGCGACGGGGATGACTACTACGGTGTGATCCAACTCAGCGACTCGCTCTTCACCGACGATGAAGTTGTCGACGCCATCGCGGCGGCTGCACCTCCCCCGACGCAGAAGGCTCCGAGTGACAGTTCCGAAACTTCACTACCAGATTCAGCGAGCGTCGATAGTTCCGCTGCGCCGGGTTTGGACACCGTCCTCGTCGACACCGAGGAGCCGCCGACCGCAGATGCCGACTTGACCGCGTCGCCTGAGGAGATCACCGCGGAGGAGACTGTCGCCGAAGCTCCAGACACGGTGTCGACGCGGGGAGTGGCAGACCGGGTGGCTGAGCGTGCGCTCCGGCGCCGCGGTGACGAGAAGCTCGTAGTAACGGAGGAGTTGAAGGGGCCACGGTCTGACGAACTGGCAGTGCGACCCGACGCCGATCGGAACACACCGGTCGTCGCTGATGACGCCGACGAGCTACCGCCAGAACGGCGAACGCAGCGGCTGGATCTCGAGAAAGAGGCTTCCGATTCGATTGCAATTGCCTCGGAGGAGCAGGCGCCGCCCGCAGTCGATACACCACAGTTTGTGGGTGCTCGGGCCGAGATCGTTGATCCGGCAGCCGATTCGAGCGCGATTGCGGCGTCGCCCGATGCCATCGCGATTGTCTCGCCCCAGACGTCCCCGCCGCAGGCCGCCGATACCACGGCCTCACCCGACATCCATCCACAAGCTGTGCTCGCCCCCGATGACACGATTTCTGTGGCCGCCGCGCCCGACACGATGGCGTCGCTAACGCCTGAGGACATCGCTTCCGCAGTCGATTCGACATTGTCTGAGGGTATTCGACCTGCAGTCGCGGAAGCGGTGGATGATTCGGCCGCCTCGACCCCGCCGGCGCCTCGGACCCCATCAACGACGCCGCCTGCTCCGAAGGTGCCGGAGATCGAATGGACCAAGCCCGACTATTTCGTCCACGGAATCATTCCGATACCGATGACGCTGCATGCTCTTTACGGATCTGTGGCCACCCATTTCAGCCAGACACCTTACGGTGAGCGGGCGGTTGAGCTGCGACAGGGATTGGAGGCTGCGCGCACCGCTTTGGCGGTGGCTGAGCTCGCATCGGAACGAGCGGCGGTCGATACGCCGGGCGGTGCGCCAGACGTCGATGAACCTGAGCGGGAGAGCGAGAGTTCGAGCGCCGCCGATACGCCCGCCCCCGCCCCCGGATCTATCCTCACAGCACCCGATTCGACTCTCGCAAGACCATCTGAAGCGACGCCCGATCCCGTGCTGAAGAGCGAACGGTGAGTGGTGGCCGATCGGGCAGGTTGGAGGGGAGACTGGAACCGTGCATCCTTTCGAGGGTTCGGCAGTTTAACTTTTCTTCGCGGAGCGGACGCCACAGTCCGGCCTGCAATGAAGAAGATCCATGGGTAACGATTTACAGGACGACAAGCAGGGACCTCAGGGGCCAAAGCTGATGGATAGGCGTCCGCGCCTGTCCCCCTGGATTTACGTGATGATTCTCGCCGGCCTCCTGGCGGCGAACATGTATTTCCTGAGCAAAGCTGACCCTAATGAGATCGAGTACGGCCGCTTCCTCGACGCGGTGAGGGACGGGTACGTCGAGGAGCTGGTAATCGTTGATGATGCCTACATCCGTGGTCTGTACACGGCTGAAGCAGTCGATCAGGGGCTTGTCGAGCCGGGAAGCGCGCCCCAGACGCTGTTCAACACCAGCGACGAGTCGGCCCCGCGCCGCTTTTTCACAGTCAAGCCCGACGATCACCAACTGACCGATTTCCTCGAGGGGCACAACAGTACGGCCCTCGAGAACGGGCAACAAGCCGTTAAGTACGGCGCAAGACGCGACGACAACTGGCTCTCCGGCCTGTTGACGTGGATCATTCCGCTCGGTCTCATCATCGTGCTGTGGGTGTTCCTGCTGCGGCGAATGAACCCTGGCCAGCAGGTGCTCAACATTGGGAAGAACAAGGCCGTGCTTTTCGACTCGATGAGCGACCAGCGGATCAATTTCGACGATGTCGCAGGACTGGAAGAAGCCAAGGGCGAGGTTGAGGAAGTCGTTCAGTTCCTGAAGAATCCTAAAAGGTTTACGCGGCTCGGCGGAAAGCTCCCGAAGGGTGTGCTTCTCGTCGGTCCGCCGGGGACGGGCAAGACCCTCTTGGCAAAAGCGGTCGCCGGCGAGGCTGCTGTCCCCTTCTTTTCGCTCTCCGGAAGCGACTTTGTCGAGATGTTTGTCGGCGTGGGGGCAGCGCGGGTCCGCGATCTTTTCCGCCAGGCCAAGGAAAAGGCTCCCTGCATCATTTTCATCGATGAGATCGACGCGATCGGGCGCTCGCGCGGCAAGAACATGATAATGGGCGGCAATGACGAGCGTGAGAATACGCTGAACCAGCTGCTCGTCGAGATGGATGGTTTCAATACGGACAAGGGCGTCATCATTATGGCGGCCACCAACCGACCCGATGTTCTCGACACCGCGCTGCTTCGTCCCGGGCGATTCGACCGGCAGATCATGATTGACAAGCCGGATCGGAAGGAGCGGGCAGAAATATTCAAAGTCCACACCAAGGGTCTCACGCTCGATCCCGAGGTCGACCACTTCGCACTCGCAGGTCAGACGCCGGGCTTTGCGGGCGCCGAGATCGCGAACGTATGCAATGAAGCGGCACTGTTGGCCGCTCGTGAGGGTAAGGATGCGGTTGGAATGAGCGATTTCGAGAGCGCCATCGATCGGGTTATCGGCGGTCTCGAGAAGAAGAACAAGATCATTTCTCCGGAAGAGAAGGAGATCGTCGCGTACCACGAAGCAGGGCACGCCATCACGGGATGGTTCCTCCGTTACACCGACCCAGTCATCAAGGTCTCCATCATTCCTCGAGGGCTCGCCGCGCTCGGTTACGCGCAGTACCTGCCTGAGGAGCGGTACCTTTATACGAGTGAGGGATTGTTTGATCGGATGGTGATGATGATGGGCGGCCGCGTCGCCGAGGAGATCGTTTTCGGGCGTGTATCTACCGGAGCACAGAACGATCTCGAGCGCATCACGAAGATGTCTTATGCCATGGTGACCGACTATGGAATGAGTGAGAGGCTCGGTTATCTGAGCTTCAACCTTGGAGGCTATCGCGAGGAGCCGCTTTTCGACAAGCCCTATTCCGAGGAGACGGCGCGGATCATCGACGAGGAAGTGAAGTTGATCATTGGAAACGTTCGGATAAAAGCACGCGAGCTCCTCGATTCGAAGCGAGACCAACTCGAGGCATTGGCGCAGGCCCTTCTTGCCAAAGAAGTCATGTCTGCCTCTGAAATCGAAACCATCCTGGGTCCGCGACCTCATCCGGTGGTTCAGGCACAGCCCGCGGTGGCGGACGTCTCCGAAAACGGTGAGTCGCACCAGATTCCTTCAGAGGGTGACGGTGCGTCTGATGCGGAGCCGGTCGAGCAGGGCGCTTAGAAACCTGTCCTAGGTCCGAGGTCCGAGCCCGGTTCCGTAACGGTCGCTCGCAGCTCAGACGTCCTTGGCCGGCTGTCAAGCGTCAATCTCACTGAGACCCCATTTTCGGGCGCCGGCGTCGAGCTGGCTATCGAGCTATTCACGATCGTTTCGGGCTAACTACAACCGATCTATTGCGCTATATCGATATATCGTCTCTTTTCGGAAGTCCTCTCCCTAACCGCGAATAATTCAGCGCATCTTGACATTCCTGAGGACAAAATCTTGCCTTAGTGAGCTCACTAGCAGTATTTTAGTTGTCTGTCGCAAAATTGATCTACGCTCGTTCTGGAAGGCGTGCGGGGTCATGAAAAAACCAGATTTTTGACGTGCCGACGATACAGCAGTTAGTTCGCAAGGGCAGGCAGAGCAAGGTCAAGAAGACCAAGGCTCCCGCGCTGAATCAGTGTCCGCAACGGCGGGGAGTGTGCACTCGGGTGTACACGACGACGCCGAAGAAGCCGAACTCGGCGCTCCGCAAGGTAGCGCGCGTGAGGTTGACGAATGCGATCGAGGTTACGGCCTATATCCCCGGAGAGGGACACAATCTGCAGGAGCACTCGATCGTCCTCGTGAGAGGTGGTCGTGTGAAGGACCTGCCAGGCGTCAAATACCATATTGTTCGCGGCGCGCTTGACACCGCGGGTGTGGAGGATCGTCGCCAGAGCCGTTCCAAGTACGGGGCCAAGCGGCCGAAGTAGGGCGTGCAGCTGCTAGAAGATGACTCATAGATATCACGTTTTGGGCCATGCGTAGAAGACAAGCCGACAAGAAGCAAGCGGGACCCGATCCGCTCTACGGAGACCTCCTGGTTTCGCGATTCATCAATGCCATCATGATGAGCGGCAAGAAGAGCGTTTCGCAGAAGATCGTATACGGCGCTTTCGATGTTATCGAGGAGCGCACGGGCGAGCACGGTATCGATGTGTTCAAGAAGGCAGTTGAGAATGTGGCTCCGATGGTCGAGGTCCGAAGCCGTCGTGTCGGCGGCGCGACGTACCAGGTGCCACTCGAAGTGCGGGCCGATCGCCGCATTTCGCTTGCCTTCCGCTGGTTGATCCAGTACTCGAGGGCCCGCTCCGACAAGAGCATGGCCAATCGCTTGGCCAATGAACTGATCAGCGCATCGCGCGGAGAAGGCGGCGCCGTACGCAAGAAAGACGATACACACCGGATGGCCGAAGCGAACAAGGCGTTCGCCCACTTCCGGTTCTGATGATTAAATGCCGGACTACGCTCCGGTTTAATGATAGTACGATGAGTAGCAACGGAGAAGCGTTTTCGCTCCATAAGTCCCGAAACATCGGGATTATGGCGCATATCGACGCCGGTAAGACGACGACGACGGAGCGTATTCTGTTTTATACGGGCAGGATCCATCGTGTCGGCGAAGTTCATGAGGGCGGCGCGACCATGGACTGGATGGAGCAGGAGAAGGAGCGCGGCATCACGATTACCAGCGCTGCCACGACGTGCTTCTGGAAAGATTATCGCATCAATATTATCGATACGCCCGGTCACGTTGACTTCACGATAGAAGTCGAGCGATCTCTGCGCGTGCTCGACGGCGCCGTTGCGCTATTCTGTGCCGTTGGTGGGGTCGAGCCCCAGTCGGAAACCGTCTGGCGGCAGGCCGACCGGTATGGAGTTCCGCGGATCGCGTTCATCAATAAGATGGACCGGACAGGCGCCGACTTCGAAGGCGCCATCCAGATGATGAAGGATCGCCTCAAGGCGAATCCCGTGCCGGTGCAGATCCCGATAGGCCAGGGGGCCATGTTTCGCGGCGTCATCGACTTGATCGCCAATAAGGCGATCATCTGGCACGATGAAACCCAGGGCAACACGTGGGACGAGATCGACGTCCCGCCGGACCTCGTCAAGGATGCCCGTCATTGGAGGATCAACCTCCTCGAGGCTGTCGCCGAGCTCGACGACACGCTGCTCATGAAGTACCTCGAGGGACAGGACATCACGGGCGATGAGGTGAGGACCGTTGTCAGGCGCGCCTCGATCAGCAACCTGATCACTCCCGTGTTCTGCGGTTCGGCGTTCAAGAACAAAGGGGTTCAGCGGCTCCTCGACGGCGTAATCGATTATTTGCCGAGCCCGCTCGATCTTCCGCCAATCGAAGGCATCAATCCGAAAACGGGTGCGGCCGATTCCCGGGCTTGTGATCCCAGTGCACCCTTCAGCGCCATCGCCTTCAAGATCAGCACCGATCCCTTCGTGGGGAAATTGACGTACTGCCGGGTTTACAGCGGCACCATGCCTAAGGGCCATCAGGTAACGAACGTCTCCACTGATTCGAAAGAGCGGTTTGGAAGGCTCCTTATGATGCACGCGAACTCTCGAGAGGACGTGGATGTGGTTCGCGCGGGCGACATTTTCGCGGCCGTGGGCCTCAAAAAAGTTCGGACCGGCGACACGCTTGCCGATCCCGACCGGCCGATCCTGCTTGAGAAGATGATTTTTCCGGAGCCGGTGATCCGAATTGCGGTCGAACCGAAGACGCAGGCCGACAACGACAAGATCTCGGTCGCGCTTCAGAAACTCGCCGAGGAGGATCCTACGTTCCGCGTCAGTTCCGACGAGGAGAGCGGACAGACCATCATCGCCGGCATGGGTGAACTCCATCTGGAAATTATCGTCGATCGCCTCAAGCGCGAGTTCAAAGTGGCGGCCAACGTAGGCAAGCCTCAGGTAGCCTATCGCGAGGCGATCACCGCGGAGGTGGACGAGCACTACACTCACAAGAAGCAGAGTGGAGGTCGCGGTCAGTTCGCCGACGTATATATCGAGTTCTCGCCGATCGAGGGAGCCGCCGGGTTCGAGTTC
>DATKEJ010000241.1:0-4051 GCA_035512315.1 Rhodothermales bacterium
TTTCCTCGGCACGACCGGGGTGGGAAAGACCGAGCTCGCGAAGGCGCTCGCGGCGTTTTTATTCAACGACGAGCGCGCGATCGTTCGGATCGACATGAGCGAGTACCAGGAGCGACATACCGTCAGCCGTTTAATTGGGGCGCCTCCGGGATATGTCGGATATGAAGAGGGAGGGCAGCTCACGGAGGCGGTTCGACGGCACCCGTACAGCGTGGTGCTCCTCGACGAGATCGAGAAAGCGCACCCTGAGGTGTTCAACGTGCTTTTGCAGCTCCTCGACGATGGGCGACTCACAGACAACAAGGGTCGCACGGCTGATTTTCGCAATACCATCGTCATCATGACGAGCAATCTGGGATCCGAGGTAATTCAGCGGCGGATGGAGTCAGGCGGCGGCGCGCTGTCAGCCGCGAACGAGGAGGAGCTAAAGGATGAATTGATGATGCTGCTGAAGGCGCACATGCGTCCCGAGTTTCTCAACAGGATCGACGAGATCGTTCTCTTCCATCCGCTCGGCAGAGAAGAGATCCGGCGCATCGTAGAAATCCAGTTCGTCAACATCCAGGCCCTCGCCCAGTCGAGCCATGGCATGACGATTGGACTAACGGATGAGGCGATGGACTGGTTGTCGCAGCAGGGATTTGATCCGATCTACGGCGCGCGGCCCCTCAAGCGAGTGATGCAGCGCGAGATCGCAAATCGCCTCGCCGAGGAAATCCTCAGCGGAAAACTTCCAGACAACGACGTCGTGGAGATCGATCTGAACGACGACGGGAACGGATTGGAATTCGTGACGGTTGGGGAAGCTATATCTAGTTAAGAATTAAGAATTAAGAATTAGAGTTGAGGAGAGGGGTAGGAGTCGAGGTCGGGCCATCCGGCCTCGGACTTCCCCACTCTAGACGCTCAACTCAGCGCGATCAAGACCATAGCGGTCGCCAAATGAGGGTCGTCCTCCTTGTTCGGCGCGCCATGCGGGTTGCTGAAGCTTCCATCCGCTCGCTGCTTGTCGGCAATGAGACTGATGATCCCGTCTCGCCACGGCCCCTCGATTTCCATCGCCCGATAAGCCTCTCCGCGAACCATGAGGTGGTAGAAGAACATCACCTCGCCCCAGCGGGACGGATGATCTGTTGGAATCCCTTGGGGGTAGGAGAAGTCGGCGTGTTCCTCAAGCCACCGGTAGGCGGCGACGACGCTCGGATCTGAACGATCATGTCCGGTCGCCAAGAGCGCGAGCAGTCCGTCGGCGGTTGCGGACGCGTAGCTCGTGAACAGAGCAATCTCGTCGTTGACCGCGAGGAGCGTCGATTTGTTGACGACAGGCACGGACGCCGACGCAAAGAAACCGCCGTCGAACCACGCACCCGCCGAGTCGCCTAAGACTCGCTGGACTCGCGGATCGGAAGGGTGCCTCTGATGCAGCCGCAGATAGGCCATTGCCTGCCGATACGTTTCCTCGTTTGAGTGACCCGACGCCCGAATCGCCTGGACCACTCTCCGGGTGTGAGATAGATCGACGTGGCCGAATGACCCCTGTGGGAAGACGGTCTCACCGAAACCCCACCCTCCATAGGCTGGATGCCCATAATCGGCCCCGCGATTCTCATCGATTTGCTGGGCGACGAGATAGTCGGCCATTCGGTGGAGCAACTGTTCGTCGTCCGGTTCCCCGATCCAAGCAAGTGACATCACGGCATACGCCGTCGCATAGTTGGGGAAGTCGAGGATATCGGGATCGAACACGCCCAGCGCACCATTATCGGCCACGCGACTGCGGATAAACCGGGCGGCGGCATCTCGTGCCTCCTGCCGGAACACGCACACCGAGTCAGGCGCCGAGAGTAGCGCATAGAGCACAAATGGCGTCGTAGCCTGGCCTGACGACATCAACCCGTGCGTCACGCTGTGCCACCCCCCGTCTTCCGCCTGCGCATCCACCAGGTAGTCGCAGCTGCGTGAAATCAGCCGGCCCGTGACCGAGGTCGGCTCCGCCATCTGATTGCACGCGCTTACCGCAATCACGAGGAGTATTGAAGGAAGAGTTTTCATGGTACTCGGTACTTGGTGCATGATGCAAGGTACTTGGTACTTGGCGCTTCAGTTAGCCGTGACCCGCATCCGGTATTCGAAGTTGGTTTAGTACCATCGGGTCGGGTCGAGCCGGCGGAGCTTACTCTTGCACCGCGTCCACGGACCTGATCGCTCGGGCGGGGCTCACGGCAAGGCCGGCGGAGTCATTTTGCGTTTTGCATTTTCAACTTTGAATCGGTTCTAGAGTCCGGATCGAGCCCGGGATGACGGAAACGCGCAACCTGGAACTTGGAACCTAGAACCTTAAAGAAAACTGATCGACCCGCGGTCGGCCGTCATTGTCATGATTACGGCCGCAGTGCAGAAAACGGGGCTGGTGATGCAATGGTGACCGCTCCACGATCCGTCCTGATTCTGGATCTTCGAAAGGCGGCTGTTCATTTTGTTGAACCAGTCATCCCACGCGCCGTCTTCCGATAAGACGAGCGACTCACTCGTCATCATGTAGCTGAGGAACTCTTCGCCGCCGTTATTTCCGAAGCCGGAGAGTACGGTCTCGCTCTGCAACATTTCGGTGGACGTCCTGTTTTTCCTGTATGTCTCGGACAGTTGTTCCGCCTCTCCGTCGTCGAATCCGAGTTGTTTCAGGTTGTCGGCAGACACGACGGGCGCGGACAGCATGCCGTCTTTCGCTCCTTTCTCAACCAGAACCTGGGCCCGCCGGGCTTCCTTCGCCGTTGCTCGTTGGCTGCCCGAGATCGCGTACAAGGACACACCCGCCGCGGCGTCGGTCCTAACACGCCCGTTGGAATCCACATTGTCTTTCTGATACTCTCGAGACTTGTCGAGCGCCTCTTCATTGACGTCCGCTCCCGCGACCTGCGCCATTTCGAGCGCGCTGTTCGCCATGGCAGACTGCAGCACTCCCGCCCATCCCCCGGCCGAGTTCCAGCTTCCATCAGCATCCTGGGCCCCTTGCAGCTTTTGGAGGCACGTCGAGAGTGCCTCCTCGGTGCGTCGATTCAACTCGGCGTCATGTGCCGTGTGCACCAGCACTTCGGACAGGAACTGGGTGACCATCGAGACATCGATGTTCTGGCCCAACTTGGCCTGCGGCTGCGTGCCGGTAATGTTCGAGATCCCATCTCCATCCGGAGCGTTCTCGACCATGTCGAGCAGGAGGTTCAGCGCGTTGCTGACGTTCCTTCGGTACTTACCGGACGTGATAGTGCTTCCAGATCGCATCAACGCCATCGCAGAAAAGGCGGTGGTCGCAGGATCGATCGAAACGGTGTGAGGATCCCGAACGTCTTGTCTCGAATGACTTCCCGCGCCCCAGCCACCGTTCTCGTATTGTGCGGCGGCAAGCCAATCCATCCCACGCTCGATATACGCAGGTATGGCCTTAGGTACGAAAATCCTCGCCGGCATGTCGGTCGTGGACAGAGGTTCAGGCGATTCAGCCGGGCCGAATTTCGATGCGATGGAGAGCATCGCGAACATGCCCGCCATCGCGAATAGGTGTGTTTTCATGGTTGGATGAAGGTTGGATAAACGTGGTAGATGCCGGCCGGCATGTGTTGACTGGATCCGTGAGTAAAAACGCCCGTATTGACGGATTATTGTGTCTTACAACGCAGAACGTGGGTGGTCCGGGTCGGACCGCAGGGGCATTCATCCTTCGACTGCGTATCTTTTACTTTATCAGTCCACCCCCAAAAACGGATCCTATGAACCGAATAGTAGTCCTTCTCGCTGCGGTGCTTGTCCTCGCCGCCATCCCCGCAATAGCCCAGGACGACCCCGTCTCGTCTGACGTCGAGTTCCTGGGTTCGTTTGGGGATCTGCCCTTTTCCGAAGCGGTGCGCGTCGGCAAAATCCTCTATCTGTCGGGCCAGATCGGGCTCGACCCGGTGACGGGAAAACTTCCCGAGGGAGGGATCCAGCCCGAGACCCGACAAACGCTCACCAACATCAAGACGGTGGTCGAGAAGTACGGAAGCAGCATGGATCAAGT
>DATKEJ010000242.1:0-8554 GCA_035512315.1 Rhodothermales bacterium
GGTGGATGTTCAACTCGACGGTCGTGGCGTTCGTGGTTACCGTAACAGGAGTAGCGCTGGCGTCAACGACCGGCTACGCGCTGTCGCGATATCGATTCAAAGGGAGAGGCTCCATGCTCAGCGGGCTGCTCGTAACTCAGATGTTTCCGGCGACCATGCTCCTGCTTCCGTTATATATCGTCTTGATCAAGCTCCATCTAATCAACTCGTACATTGGCATCATCATAATTTACACGGCCTCGGCGCTGCCATTTACGGTATGGCAGATGAAGGGCTACTACGACACCATTCCGGTCGCTCTGGAGGAGGCCGCGCGCATTGACGGCTGCGGGCCCTGGCAGACATTCTACAAGGTGGTTTTCCCTCTGGCGGCGCCGGCACTGGTTATCACCGCTCTTTTCTCTTTCATGGCTGCCTGGAACGAGTACGTTGTAGCCAACGTCATTCTGCAAGACACCGAGATGTTCACGCTCCCGCTCGGCCTGAAGATGTTTCAGAGCAAAATGAGTACGGAGTGGGGAATGTATGCGGCGGGCTCGCTCATCGTATCCATTCCGGTGGTCGCTCTTTTCCTCGTGCTGAGCCGATATCTCATCTCCGGGCTGACGCTTGGCTCGGTCAAGGGATGACCTGAGTGGTCCGAAGTCCGATGTCCGAAGTCCGACCTGTCCGATATGCGAAGTCCAAAGACGATTTCCTTCGACCGAACGGCTTCGAGGACGAGTACGATTATCTGGCGCGCGACTAATCAGGAAGGGTGAGTGTCATCGTGAAGGACGTCGAAACGGGAAAGGGACGGAGCCCGGCTGCGCTCGATCGCAGAAAGAGGGTTGCCTTCACGGTCGCCCTGTGGCTGATCCCGGTCCTGTTCTTCATGGCCATTGAAGGGATCCTCCGCCTGGCCGGCTATGGTTCGGACTATCCCCTCTTCCGACCCGTCGCCGGATACCCTGACTACCTCTACCCGAACGAACAGGTGGCAAGGCGCTACTTCTCGAGCGGGCAGTCCATCCCGAGCATTCCATTCGACTCCTTCCGTGCAAGGAAGGACAGTAACACCGTCCGGATCTTCGTTCAGGGCGGCTCGTCGGCCGCGGGATATCCCTACTATTTCGGCGGAGGCTTTGGGGACATGCTCGAGCAACGCCTCTTGCAGACCTTCCCTGGCCACAACATCGAGGTGGTAAACACGGCCATGGCGGCCGTCAACTCGTACACGCTTCTCGACTTGGCGGACGACATCATTGAGCAGCAGCCGGACGCCGTCCTCATCTACGCGGGGCACAACGAATACTACGGTGCCCTCGGCGCCGCCTCGTCGGAGTCGTTCGGGCAATGGCGCCCGGTGGTCCACCTTTTCATCAAGCTGCAGAACGTGCGGACCGTCCAGCTGCTGCGCGAGGCGTTGGCAAAGATCGCCGGCCTCATCCGCGGCAAGACGCCCGGCGAACATCCCGGAGCCACGCTGATGGCGCGGATGATCGGTGATCGATCGGTGCCGCTCGGGTCGTCGACGTACCACCGCGGGCTGAGGCAGTTCAGGGCGAACCTCGAGGATATTCTGCGCCTGTATCACGAGCATGAGATCCCCGTGTTCGTGGGCACGGTGGTCAGCAACGTCCGGGACCTTCCCCCATTCCTCAGCGGGCTGTCGGAGGCAACGGACGTACAAGAATGGAATCAGATTTTCGAATCCGCTCGCGAAAGGGCCGCCGCTGGAGACACGGCCGGAGCGATGGCCAAATTCGACGAGCTGATTGCGCTCGACGATCGGAGCGCGATCGCCTACTACGAGAAGGCGCGGCTGCTCGACGCTTCGGGGGAGGCCGCCGCCGCCAAGTCCGCCTACCTATCGGCGAAAGAGCGAGACGAGCTGAGATTCAGAGCGCCCGAGGCAGTAAACCTGATCATTGAGACGGCGGCGGGTCAGTGGGGCGCCGTTGTGATCGACATCGAGGATGCCTTCGAACGGGCGTCTCCCAACGGAATCGTCGGCGCGTCGCTCGTAACGGATCACCTTCACCCGAACGTCGACGGTTATTTCGAGATCGCGGACGCGTTCTACGATGGACTGAGGACTGCAGGCATCGGCGGCCGGTGGAGAGCCCCGGTCGCCGGAGAGGTCGCAAGGCGCGATCTTCTCTTTACCGAGTTGGACTCCCTCGTGGGCGAATACCGGCTCGAGCTTTTGCGAAGCTCCTGGCCCTTTCAGCCTCTCGAGGCTCCCGTCAAGCCGGTCACGATCGAGCGCAGCACGCCGCTCGAAGAAATCGCGTACGGCGTCTTTAGCGGAGAGATACGACGCGTAGACGGCCTTTCAAGACTGCGGGACTACTACCTCGAACATGGAAATCTGACCGGCGCTCTGCAAACCGGCCTCGCGACGATCCAGCGGTACCCTTTCCTCTCACGACCGTACCTGGCGGCGGCGGACGTGCTCCTCCGCCTGGGCAGGACCTCGGAAGCGCTCGGATACTATCTGGCTTCAGATGACCGGGAAGAAACCGCCGCGACGCAGCGGATGATCGGAAGCATCCTCCTCCAGCAGGGACATCGAGAGCGCGCCATCCCCTACCTGCAGCGCTCGATCGAACTGGAGCCTGGAAACATTCAGGCGCTCTATAACCTCAGCGGTGCTTACGCACTAACGGGAGAATACGAAAAAGCGCGGGCGACGATCGCACGGCTCCTGGAGATCGAGCCCGGCCACGCCGACGCTCACAGGCTTTTGGCGAGCCTGCCCGGATAGACCGATGGGGCGGCTGTCTGGGCTTTGGCCTGCCCCTACGGAACGGTGCGTCTGCTGGCGCACAACGATGGGCAGTCTCCCGAATGAATTCAAACGATCCCGTCGCCGAACTCCGCACGCCGGACTCCGGACGCCCATTTTGCGTTTTGAATTTTGAATTTTGAATTATCATTCTCTTCCGTCCCAACCCACAAGCCAATGCCTCCAAAGTCACTCGCCGCCATCTCTCTTCTCGCCGTCCTCGGCCTCTCCTGTCGAAACGACACCGGCGTCTCGCTGCCTTCCGATGCCGTCGTCACCGCCGTCCCCGACTGGGCCACCAGAGCGATCTGGTACCAGATCTTCGTCGAGCGCTTCCGCAACGGCGACCCTGCCAACGACCCGACCCCGCACGACAAGGAGGGATCGTACCCGCACAAGGAGTACGAGGAATGGACAACCACGCCGTGGACGCACGACTGGTACGAACCCGATCCGTGGGCCGGCGAAGACGATTTCTACAGGTTCAGCGGGGCCAGACGGTATGGCGGGGACCTGCAGGGCGTGCTCGACCGGCTCGACTACATCGCCGATCTGGGAGTCACCGCGCTGTATTTCAATCCCATCAACGATGCTCCGACCCTCCACAAGTACGATCCGAGGAACTACCACCACGTCGATCGCAACTTCGGACCGAACCCCCGCGGCGACGAACGGATCATGGACGCGGAAGACCCCGCCGATCCCGCAACGTGGCAGTGGACATCCGCCGATTCGCTTTTCCTGAAGCTCGTCGAAGCCGTCCACGCCCGGGGCATCCGGATCATCCTGGATTACTCGTGGAACCATACTGGGAACACGTTCTGGGCCTTCCGGAAGGCGATCGTCGACGCCGAGTCGCCGTACAACGACTGGTATTACATCACGAAGCACGACGACCCCGCCACACCCGAAAACGAGGGCGAATGGAAAGGCTGGTTCGGAGTCAGCGATCTGCCGGAGATACGAAAGACGGGGGTCCCCGACGACCACTCGACCTACCCTATCAAGCCGTTCGAGGGAGACCTGCAGCCCGATGCCAAAGCGCACATGTTCGCCGTGACCCGTCGTTGGCTCGATCCTAACGGTGACGGAGACCCTTCTGACGGCATCGACGGTTTCCGGCTCGACGTGGCCGGGCAGGTACCCCTCGGGTTCTGGCGAGAGTACAAGGAGTTCGTACGGAGCATCAACCCTCAGGCCTATCTTGTCGGCGAAGTCTGGTGGGAGGAGTCGCCCGACAAGCTCGCCGATCCGAATCCCTGGCTCGGGCCCGTCTTCGACGCCGTCATGAACTACCGGTGGTATCCCCCAGCCAGAAGCTTCCTAACCGGAGCGCCGATGTTTGGCGGTGACCGGCTGAACCGCCCGATTTCAGCGTCGGAGTTTGTCCTCCATCTTGATTCCCTGGCATCGTCCGTCCCCGTCGACAACGCGCGCGTGATGATGAATACGCACGCCACGCACGACACGCCGCGGGCAGCCACGTCGCTCTACAACCGCAACCTGCCCTACAAGTTCGACGCCGTGCCCCGCGGCGACTCAAACTATCGGTTCGACAAGCCCGACTCCCTTGCGTACGCGCATCAGCGGATGCTCGTCACCCTTCAGTTTGCATTACCCGGCGCACCCCATATCTGGTACGGAGACGAAGTCGGGATGTGGGGCGCCGACGACCCCGATACACGGAAGCCGATGGTCTGGGCCGACATGGCATATGACGTCGAGGATGACGGACCGAATGGACGCCCGAGGGAACCCGACCCGGTTTCTGTGGACGCGTCCTTGCTCGATTTCTACCAACGGCTGATTGCCGTCCGCAAGGATCACGAGAAGGTTTTCGTCGAGGGGGATTTGACGTGGCCCGTCGTTGACGACACGAATGCGGTGCTGGTGATGGCGCGGCGCTTGGATTCGGAAGCCGTCCTGGTAGTCCTGAACAACGGTAAAACGCCGGCAACCGTGGAGATCCCTGCCGAGGGCTACTCGTCCTTCCGCCGGCTGATTCCCGCGCCGGCCGATCTGGATGTTGAGGCCGGCACTTTGTCCCTTGACATCCCGCCCACGACCGCCGTGATTCTTTACGGGAGGCCCAATTAAACACCCGTTCGAGGGTCGAGGTTCGAGGTTCCCGTCATCCCGGGCTCGATCCGGGATCCAGAAAGACCGCCGTAACATTCCGTAGGGGTCGTTCGATCCCTCCTCGCTCGATGCGGGTTTGTGTGTTGCTTCTCGCCGTGTTCACTCGCCCGGGTGCAGGACGTTCGACGTTCGACGTTCGACGTTTGACGTTCGACGTTCGACGTCTTTCCGGAACACGGCATGAAACAACCTGTTTCAGTGTTTCAACTCGCTCAGGCAGCTCATCGGCGACGCATTTGTGCTCGGGCGCCAGCCGGGTTCGCAGACTTAGCAGGATACTTTTCGTCTTCCGACCGTGGGCAAAACGCAGGTCTTCGTTGGTGCAGTACTTTTCATCTGCCTTGTCGCTGGGCTGGGTGTGTATGCCTCCAGGGACGGCAACCGGGACAATGCCGAGCCCTTCGTCGCCAGAGTCGGAGACCAAACCATCTCACCCGCCCGTTTCCTGAATGAGTATCGCAACCATCTTGGGAGAACCGGACAACACGACTCGCCTCGGTTGCGTCGATATTTTCTTGACGGGTTGATCAACAAGAAGCTCTTCGTTTTCCAGGCCCGGGAACAGGGCGTTGCCGAGGGTCCGGAGTTTGAGTTCGCCGTCGACCGCATTCGGAGCAAGCTGCTGATTGACGCCTATACGGCCTACGTCATCTATGAGGGAGCATCGGTCGACGAAAACGATCTTCTCGACATGTTTGCCCGCATGAACACGCAGCTCAAAGCGAGGCACCTGTACGCGCGAACGTACGAAGCAGCGCAGCGCCTGTCTGAACGACTCCAGAATGGCGAGTCGTTTGAGGACCTGGCTCGAGAGGTCTTCCAGGACTCAACGCTGGCGCATTCAGGCGGCTCCGTCGGCTATTTCGGCTTCGACGAAATGGACCCGGCGTTCGAAAACGCGGCCTATTCACTGAAACCCGGCGAAATATCGCCGCCGGTCCGAACGGCGCAGGGATACTCCATCATCCAACTCGAAGACCGGTTCCTTCATCCGCTCCTGACGGAGACGGAATTCGCGAGTCGGAAAGATCGCGTGCAACGATACGCGACGGTTCGAAAGCGATTCGATTCCCGCAAGCAGCATGTCCGGCAAATCCTGAAGGAGCTGGACGTCCGGATCGACGAAGTCACTCTCGAGAAGCTCTGGCGCCGTATCCGTCAGGACCGGGCCCCGTTCGACTTTGACGAAGAGAACCTCCTTAACGTCACGTTGATCTCGTTTACCGATGCAGACCGCCGCATCGAATGGACCGTCTCCGACTTTCGTGAGGCCGCCGTCTTTGTGCCGGAGGAACAACGAGCCGCGATCACCGGTCTCGACGCCTTCACTCAGTTTCTCGAGGGGCTGATCGTACGTGAAGAAATGATCCGACGGGCCGACGCGTTGTCCATGCACGACGAGCCGCTCTTTGTCGAAACGATGGAGGCGGCCGTTGACGACTGGATTTACGAAGCCTATCGGAAGAGGTTCGCCGGAAGCGTGGTCGTGCCTGAGGATTCCGTCGGTGGGTATTTTGACCGATTTGGTCACGAATTTACGGTTCCGGAACGGAGGCTGGTTCGAGAGGTCCTGGTCGACAACCGCTCACTTGCTGAGGAGATACTCCAACGATCGAAGGAGACACCGTTTGAGCGACTTGCAGCCGAATATTCGATTCGACCCGGGTCGAGACCGGCCGGTGGCTCGCTCGGGTACGTGGCCAGGGATCAGCTGGGCGTACTGGCGGAATCTGTTTTCGGGGCGGCCGAGGATGAAGTCCTCGGCCCCTTCGAGATCCAGGGTCGGTACGCCGTTCTGAAAGTGGGCGAAAGGTTGCCGGCTCGCCCGGCCGGACTCGAGGAGGTTCGCGGTGAGATACGCGAGCGGCTGCGTACGGTTCATGAGCAGCGCCTCCTCCGTGACGAAGTCTCCGGCCTGAAAACTAAGTTCACGGTGTTAGTTGCCGACAGCGTTTTATATTCAATTCCGTTATCAAACTAAGCCCGTCGTACCGTGATGAGCGCGAAGCGACTGTTCCTTCTTCTGCTGTTCGTAACCGGAGGCATCTCCAATCTCTACGGACAGACCGGCAAGATCGTCGGACGGGTGACCGACGCCTCCACGGGCGACGATCTTCCAGGCGTCAACGTCTTCATCGAAGGCACGACGCAGGGCACCTCCACAGGGGTCGACGGACGTTACATCGTCATCGGCGTACGTCCCGGCGTTTATACCCTCGTTGCCTCATTCGTCGGCTACTCCGTCCAGCGCCATCAAGAGGTGCAGGTTAACGTCGACCTGACAACCACCGTCAACTTCGAAATGGCGGAGGAAATTTTTGAGGGTCAGGAAGTGGTCGTGACGGCGAAACCCGTCGCCGTCAAGAAAGATCTGACCAGCTCTGAGTCGAGAGTGACGGCCGAAACGATCGACAAACTCCCCGTCAATGAATTGGGACAATTGCTCGACGTCCAGGCCGGAGTGACGACTCGTGACGGAATCCACATTCGCGGAGGCCGCTCGAGCGAGGTGCTGTTCATGGTCGACGGCGTGCCTGTCTCCGACTCCTATGACGGCTCGGTCTCCTTCGAGATCGAAAAGGACGGGATACAGGAGTTGCAGATCATTTCCGGTACGTTTAACGCGGAGTACGGAAACGCGATGTCGGGCGTCATCAACGTCGTGACAAAGGAGGGAAGGTCGCGGAAAATAGGCGGCTCCGTAGAACTCTACAGCGGAGCCTATGCCGTCAGTGGCGACGGCGGTGAAGCGTATTTGACGGGTACGTCAGTCGAAGAATTTCAGAATCCGGCAACGGGCGTCCAGTATGCCGACGTCGATCCCTACTCATACCTCGACTTCGATCCGGGTCATTTTCGAAGCGTCAAGTTCTCGCTCGACGGACCGCTTCTCACGGAAAGACTGACGTTTTACGCCTTGGCCCGTCTTTTCGAGAACGACGGATGGCTCTATGGAGCCCGGCTCTTCAACATCGACGGAACCCCCGGTGACGGGAAACTCTTCCCGATGGATACCTTCAAGAAGGTCAGCTGGCAGGGTAATCTAAAATACCGGCTGAGCAACGCCATGAGCCTGAGCCTGATCTCGCTTGGGACGAACGAGGAAACACGCGCATACGACTTCATCCGTCGATGGGCGCCTGACGGCCGGCCGGCCTTTACCGATGACGGGTACGATACGAAGTTGCGTGTAACCCACCTCGTCAGCGACCGATCGTTCTACACGGTCGACGTCGCCACCTTCCGCCGGGAACTCAAGGGCCGTCTCTTCGAGAATGCCTTCGACGAGCGATACAACGACTTCGACTTCAATCCACCCGACACGGTGCTCACCGGTGGCGGGCGCTTCGCGAGAGGAGGGACATGGCTTGGGAGAGGAGCGCGGACCACCACGTCCTACATGTTGAAGTCAGACTTCGAGACGCAGATCGGTCATCACCACCAGGTCAAAACCGGGTTTCTGGCGCGCGTCGACAACCTCGATTTCGAAGCCTTCGGGTTGATTCCGGCCACCGATCCCGAGACGGGTGCGGTCATCGAGCCGTTCGTCCCCGCCGTTCCACCCCAGACGTCTTCTCAGTTCAATTCGTTTGAGGACGTTGAACCGTTCAACCTCAGCGCCTATCTACAGGACAAGATCGAGTT
>DATKEJ010000243.1:0-6755 GCA_035512315.1 Rhodothermales bacterium
ACCACGTCACTGCGTCAAAGGTGGAATCCGGCTCGAATTTGCCGATTCCTTCGACGCGGACGTATCCGTTCTTCGACGCGGCATAGATGGTCCCTTCCAGCTCGAAGACCGCCGTTCCGTTATCACTCAGGCCGGCGTCAGCTCCAAACTCCAGAGCCTTAGCACGTTCAAGAGGACGGGGTAAGCCATCGTCAGGCAGCGTAACGTGCAACAGTCCGCCGTCGAATGTGCCCGCCCAGAGGCTAGTGGGCGATTCCTCCAGAATGCCAAAGACGGTATTTTCCACTCCGGGGACGAGGCCCTCGTCCACCCATACGCCGTCTTGGTCCATTCTGAGTGCGCTGATGCCTCCCAGGAGCGTTACGAAGACACGATTGGTATCGAATTTCGACGGTTCGATCGAGGCGGTCGCGTATGTATTGTCGATCGTGCCCTTAACCAGCACGAGTCGCCCCTTTGCGAGCTGAAACACGCCGCTGTTTCCTGCAGCCACCATCAGCCTGCCCTTGAATTCGTCGATGCCGAATGTCTGATTGGTCAGGCCCGGCAAAATTTCCCAAAGCTGCTTTGTCGAAGAGAACTTGTACACGCCGACCTGCGAGGCGCCGTAGAGATCGCCTTTGTAACGCAGGACATTGCCGACGGTGGACGTAATCCCGCTCCGATCGTCAAAGATGGTAAACGGGGAGCTTATCTCGATGCGTGCGATCCCGGCGTTCAGGCCCAGCCAGAGGTCGCCCCGCCTGTCGACGTGTGAAAGAAGCACGCTGTTGTCGCGAATGCCCTTGGCTCGGTCGATGATCTCAGACTGCTTTCCCTCCTTATCAAGAATAACGAGGCCCCCTGCTATGGTCGGCAGCGCGAAGTCACCGCTGGGCAGGACCGATCCGCCGAGATACACGAGTTTCTCGGCCAGATAGGCGTCAACGTCCGTCTTCCACGGAGTGAAGCCGGTTCCGTCGAAGAGAAACTGCCCCTGCGTTCTCGTCGTGACCAAAATTCGACCGTCTCCAAACGGCAGCATGTTGTAGACACGCTCATCTTTGAATCTGTCGCCGCCCGGAAGCAAAATGAGCTCGTCACCCACGATTCGTTTCATTCCCTGCTCCCACTCCCTTACGTAGATGGCGTCTCCCAGGTCGAAGGCGACGTGGAAGCTGGTCGTCGAGCGTTTGACACGAACCTCGCCATCGTGCCAATGGATCAGCCGGTCGTCTGTGAAGAAATAGACGCCGTCCGTTCTGGCAAACGTGTGCCAGACGTCGGTGAATTCGCGCTGGTCTTCGGGGAGGTCGTTGAGGATGGAGACGTAGCGAGCGCGGCCGTGCTCGTCGGGAGCCAAATAACCAAGCTCACGAACCCCGCCCACGAAAACGGTGCCGTCAGCCGCCACGTCCAGCGACCGTACCGTAGCGGAGTTGGCCGTGGGTATGTTGCGCCACGTGACACCGTCGAATTCATGCACTCCGGTTCCGTTACCGAAGTACATGATGCCGCGATGGTCTTGCGTCACGGCCCAGTTCTGGCCGTCGCCCTAATAGTCTTTCGGTCCGTAATTCGTGATGAAAGGCAAACCCTTTTCCGTCTGGCCGATCACGCCCGATGCGGACAGAGTCGCTGCTGCGATCAGGATCGCTTTTCTCATGTACATGTGTTGGTGGGATGTCGCTGCGATGCGAGATCCGTTTCGTTACCTGACTGGAATCGTGACGACGAACTCGGCTCCCTGGCCCTCCTCGCTCTCGACTCTGAGGGATCCACCGTGCCCCTGGGTCACGATGTCAAAGCTGAGCGAGAGGCCGAGGCCGGTGCCGCTTCCGGTCGGTTTCGTTGTGAACAGCGGTTCGAAAATACGATCTCGGATGTTCGCCGGGATTCCTTTTCCGTTATCCGCAACCCGGATTTCAATAGAGTCCGCCAATTTCCTCGTGCGCACGGTTACGGTCGGGCTGTATGTGCCGTTCGTCTGCTGTGCCTTCTCGTGCACGGCGTACAGCGCATTGTTGATCAGATTCAGCATCACACGGCCGATCTCCTGCGGCGCGAGACTGGCGATACCGACCGCCGTGTCGAATTCTTTCTTCACGGTAGCCTCGAGATCGGGCATCTGAGCCTTCGCCCCGTGAAAGGCGAGCCCGACATACTCGTCGACAAGCGGATTGACCTCGACCCTGTACCGCTCACTGGACGTTCCGGTGGCGTGCTCCATCATGTTCTTGACGATGCCGTCCGCTCTCCTGCCGTGCTTATGGATCTGCTTCGCGTTGACGCTGATGCCTGTGAGCATGGGGATAAGCTCGGCAGCGAGCTCGTCCGGAATCTCGCTCCGAAAGCGATCGAACATGTCGCCTGCCTCCTGGGCCAATTCGGCATTCAGCTCGGCAAAGTTGTTCACGAAGTTGAGCGGATTCTTAATCTCGTGCGCGATCCCGGCGGTGAGCTGTCCGAGCGACGCCATCTTCTCCTGCGTGACGAGCTGCTCTTGAGTGGATTTGAGGTTCTTTAGCGTCTCGTTGAGTTGTCGATAGGCCTCTGCGTTCTGAAGGGCGATGCCCACATTTGCGGCGATCGTGGAAAGCAGGTGCAGATCGTCGTCCCCGAAACGTCCGGTCGCCTTCGTGCTTTGAACACTGACGACTCCGACGACGCGGCCGCCGACTGAAATCGGAACGCCGAGGTAGGAGGCCGAGCGTTTGCCGATTTCCTTGAGTCCAAGCTCTTCGAATCGCCCGCCGACATCCTCGTTGACCAGTAGCGGTTCGCCCGAGCGGATGATTTGTGACGTAAATCCTTCGCCGAACTCGATCGGACTGAACTCGTCGCCATAGCCGAATGGAAAGTTGATGATGCCCTCTTCCTTGTCGAGGAAGGCAACGTAGGCCATGTCGGCCTGAAACGTTTGCTGGATCTGTTCGCCCACGAGCTGTACGAGGGCGTCGAACTCGAGTTGGGACACGAGGGCCTGGCTTATGCGATTGACGGTGGCCAGCTCCGTAGCGCGTTGATCGGCGTCGGCAAGCAGTCTGTTCGTCTGGTCGAAAAGGCGGGCATTTTCGAGCGCGACGCTCATGCTGTTCGCGAGCGTTGTCAGCAGCCGGACGTCGGATTCCTTGAACGCGTGCTCTCTGTCGACATTCTGCAGGCTGATGTTTCCTTTGACTTGCTCTCCGACAACGAGGGGTACAAAGACGGCCGATTTCGGGGCCTCGCCTGCAAAAGGACCACTCTCGGTGTACCGGTTGACATACTCAGTGAAGCCCTCGTTCAGGTGCAAGGGCTCGCGCAGGGAGGCCAGATGAACGCCGAACCCGTCGCTCACGCGCGGAGGCGCATTCAAGCGCTCTCCTTTCTCGATGACGTATTCAAAGATCTCCAGCTTATTCTCGTGATCAAACGTGCGGATCACGACCACCTGGGCGTCGAAAAGTTCTCGGATACGTTCGCCGACGAGATCGTAAATACCCTGCATGTCCATCTCAGCCACGAGCCCCTGCTGCACGCTGTTGATGACGCCGAGTTCTTCGACCCGCTGGCGGATTTCGCTCGTTCGTTCTTCGACAGTGCGCTCCAACTCTCGCTGGCGGACTTTCAGCTGCCCCGTTCTGACGCGCACAAAGCCCCCGACACCGGCGAGACCGCCGAGTACGTAGATCAGATAGGCCCACCACGTTTCGTACCAGTGTGGAAGCACCGAAAGGCTGACGGCCGCCTCCGCACTTTCTGCCCCTGCCGTAGTGCGGGCCTTCGCACGAAAACGGTACGAGCCGGCCGGAAGATTGGTGTAGGATTTCTCCGTGGCACTCTCCCAAGGAGACCAGTCTGGGTCAAAGCCCTCGAGCATCGTTGTGTAGGAGAGGCGGCCGTTTGAGGTGAACGACGGCGCCGCATAGACAATGCGAAGGCTGTTCTCGTTCGGCTCGAGGTGGATCGGCGGCAGCGCGCCCCCCCCCGCAAAGCCACCAAACAGGAGCGAGTCGTTGCGCAGCGTAATGGACCGGATGATCGGCGCCGGAGTGGTGGATGCGAAGTTCTCGCGACGGGCGTCGTACCGGACCAGTCCATCGAGGGTCGCAAACCAAACGATGTCACCCTCGGGAAGGATGTCGATCAGGGTAGTACCCGACAACTCGTTGAAACTTAAAGGGTTCCAGTCGTACGAACCATCCGGTTGGAGGGTGCCAGTGTAGGGAGCGAATCCGAACTCGGCCCACGCGTTGCCAAGTTCATCCTCAACGATGACGTGCGCCTCTTCGGCAGGACTGAATCGCGTGACGGGAAGCGACATGTCTCTTGTAAACCGGTCATTGTCAGGATCGTATCGATAGAGTCCGGATGGGGTACTGGCCAGGATCTGACCGCCCAAAATGTGGACACTTGCGCCGTGCTCTGGCATCCCGTCGTTGATTCCGTACTCGCGAATGGCAGCCTCCTCATAACGATATTGACCCTGCTCGAACGGCACCTGCAGGCGGTAGACACCCTTCTCTCCAGCTCCAATCCAAATCGTCCCGTCTTCCTCCGACAGGATGGAGTTGGGCTGACCGGCCAGGTCGAAAAGGCGACCTGCATCCTGCCATCGGCCGGACGGCAGTCGTTTGACAGCGCCGACCCCGCCCCGCAGGGCGACGAAAACGACGGTGGTGTCGCGGGTGGACCTGACAAGGTCGTTCGCCACGTTCAAGTTGTCGTCGGCCGGCCTGATCGTCAGATTGCGTCCATCGCGGATTTCGGTCACCCCGGACGTCATCCCTGCATTTACGAGAACGTCTCCAAACGGAAGGAGTGCGAGGCTGGGTACCGGTTCATCGGTGGCCGATTTGATCGTGGAAGTCTGAGGATCGAGATAGCTGGCGCCTGTCAGGCCTCCGAAGTAGAGGATGCCTTTGTGTCGTCGGAGCGAGAAGGGAGGACTCTTGATCCCGGACCGCCGGTCGAAAATCGTAAACGGCGAGCCGAGATCCACGTGTGCGACACCGTTCCCGAGTGCCAGCCACACGCCGCCTTCCTCATCCTCGTGGATGTAAGTGACCGTGTTGTCCGGGAGCCCTGTTTCGATATCGAGCGTCCGGATCAGATGGCCTTCGCGATCCATCTGTACCAGGCCTCCCGAAAGCGTTCCGAAGGCGAACGTCCCATCGCTCAGCGCCGCGCCGGGCAGGTAGATCTGATTAGCGGCGAGATACGCATCCGCCTCGGTCTTGAACGGCGCGAACGACGATCCGTCATACAGGAAGAGGCCTTGGGTTCGCGTGACGATAAGTATGCGCTCGTCGTCGTAGGGGAGGTAGACGTAGATGCGCTCGTCGGCGAATCGCTCCCCGTCTGGAACAAGGGTCAGTTCATCGTTCTGGAGGTGGAGAAGACCGAGGCCGAACTCCCGGACGTAGAGGGTGCCGTGGACGACCCCGGCGACGTGGTGGTTGCCCTTCCAGACTGTCACCTCGCCGCTTCGCCATCGGATCAGGCTCTCGTTCGTACCGAAAAACACGTCGTCTCCGATCACGAACGTATGCCAGACGTCGTTGAAGGTTCGGTACTCCTCCGGAACGTCGTCAAGAAGGGAGACGATGGTGGTTCTGCCGAGCGAATCCGGAGCCAGGTATCCGACGTCACCGCTCATCCCGACGTAAACGCGGCCGTTTTCGTGCACCGCGAATGATCTCACGTATGTCAGGTTGGGTGTCGGGATGAAGCGCCAAGACACGCCGTCGTACTCCAGTACACCCCACTGATTCCCGACGTACACAATGCCGCGCTGGTCCTGAATCACCGCCCAGTTGTCGGAGGCGGCCCCATAGTCTCGCTGCGAGAAGCTCGTGATGAACGGGAGCCCAAGTTCGCCCCGATCCGGTGACTGTGCCTGCAAACCGGAAAGGCATCCGAGGAGGATTCCCGCAAACAGGAAGATCCTGGTCATTTTAGATGATGAGAAGGTGGCGGCGGCGTCAAAGATCGAAGTTACGCACGCGCGACGAGTCCGCCATCCGGGAAATTCGGGGACGAGTTACGTGATCGAATTATAGGAGTGAGGGGTTTATAAACCTGTCAGGTCTTTAGACCTGTCGGGTCTAAAGACCCGTCAGGTTTGGGTGTCGGCCAGGCCGTGCAGCGTGCCCTCAAAATGTCGAGATCAGGAATTGTCGACGTGGATTTTCGGGTCTATCGGAATTCGCGCTACAAAGGTCGTTCCCCGACCGACCTCCGTATCGACGAGCAGCTGGCCTCCATGCATCTGCGTCACGATGTCGAAAGCAAGGGACAGACCGAGTCCTGTGCCGCTTCCGGTCGGTTTGGTGGTGAAGAGCGGTTGGAAGATCTTGTCTTTGACCCCGTCGGGGATTCCCGGACCGTTGTCGATCACGCTGATTTCCATGCGGGAGTCGACTCTTTTCGTTCTGACCGTGACGGTGGGGGAGTAGTCCGCGCCCGCCGATTTGCGATGTTCGTGGACAGCATAGAACGCATTGTTGAGGAGGTTGACGAGCACGCGTCCCATCTCCTGCGGCGTCATGACGACGTTTCCCGCTCCGTCGTCGAAGTCTCGGACGACCGTTACGTCGAGTTCGGGCGTCTGCGCCTTCATTCCGTGATAGGAGAGGCCAATGTACTCCTCGACGAAGGCATTGATGTCGATCGGATACCGCTCGGTCACGCCTTCGCTGGCGTGCTGCATCATGTTCTTGACGATCGAATCGGCCCGCTTGCCGTGCTTGTGGATCTGCGCGGCATTGAGCTTCAGACCGTTCATGAGAGAG
>DATKEJ010000244.1:0-4063 GCA_035512315.1 Rhodothermales bacterium
CTCGTGACTCCCTGGGTGTACTATTACCCGAGTCCGCTCACGTACGGCCTCCTTGGGGTTGCGGGCGGCACCGCTGTCGCCCGCGTCGCCAAGCAGCATCATTGGCCGACCGACGTCGTGGCCGGGGCCGCGCTCGGCTTCCTGACTGCGAGGTTTCTGACCAAACGTCACCTCGCTGACTCGTCGCGCGGGATGTCGATCCAGCCCATCGCCACCGGAAACGGCGCTCAGCTGAGAATCTCCTACGACTTCTGATCGCCCCTTGCGGGTCGGGCCTGGATCGCTATTCGCCCGGTTCGTGACGAATGCACACTTTCCCAAAATGGTCGGCGGATTCGAGGTACTCGAATGCCGAAACGGCGTCGCGGATGTCGAAAATCCGATCAACCACGGGTTTGAGCCGGCAACCCTCCATATCAGCAAGCATGCTCTCGAAATCGACTCGGGAGCCGACGGTGACTCCCTGGAGCCGGACGTTCCGCATGACGACCAGGGGGAGGTTTAGCGGCGCGACAGGTCCACCCAAAACGCCGACGAGACTGATCTGTCCCGACGCCCTAACGGCGCGGACGGCTTTCTCGAGCGTAGTCTTTCCACCGAGCTCGATGACGAGGTCGACGCCTTTCCCATCCGTCATCTCCTTCACCTGCTCATGCCACTCGGGCTCGCGCAGATAGTTGATGGTCTCGACCGCCCCTAAGCGGCGCGCCCTCTCGAGTTTTGCGTCACTCTTGGAAATGACAATCGGGCGTGCCCCGCACATCACGGCGAACTGTAGAGCGAAGACGGCAACCCCGCCCGTGCCCTCGATGAGAACGGTTTCCCCAGATTCCAGGCTACCCTGATTTACCACAGCATTCCACGCAGTCAACGCTGCGCAGGGAAGCGTAGCAGCCTCTGTATCGTCCAGGTAACCCGGCGCATGCACGATACCCGATTCCGCGAGCACCATGTATTCCGCAAGCGTACCGTCGAGCGGCCCACCGAGCGTCGTACGTCGAAAGTCACTCTTGAACGGGCCTTGCACCCAACCCTGGGCGAAGCAGGGCATAACGCGGTCGCCGGGTCGGAATCGTTGCACGTCCGCCCCGACCTCAACGACCTCGCCCACCCCATCGGAACACGGAATGAGGGGGAGCGGCTGGCGCGGGTTGTAGGTTCCGGTAACGGTCAGATAGTCCCGTGAATTCAACGAGGCTGCGCGGATTCTAACGAGTACGTCACCAACGCCGAATGATGGCTTTGATCGGGACCGAAATTTGAGGTGGTCGAGTCCGAAGGCCTCGAGTTGGACGACATGCATGGGATTCGCGGCGCGTTGGCGGAGTACAACCGCTCGGGCTCGGCGCGGTTTCGCTAAGTCGCCGGAGTCAGAGACTGCTACCGCGCCCGATACATGACTTCACGAACCGGTCGACGCGGCGTGGGGCGAACGGGCGCGCCAAAACCGAGCCGGAGAATGACCTGCGGGCATCCGCCGCCGGTAAACTCGGCAACTTTGGGACGAATTTCGTCGACCTCTATGGGCTGGTTCAAGAATGACGCCATAAGTCCGAAGTCGGTCGCTTGCAGCAAGACTCTTGCAAGAGCCTGTCCCGCGTCGAGCCAGGCAACGGAATCGTCAGACTTTGTAGTGAAGACGGCCAGGGCCGGAGATCCTTCCGCGAGCTGCTGGTCATGGGCGGCCTTCCCACTCCCCCAGTCGAATGTCCGAATCACTGAAGGCCCGGCGTTGGTGAGCCAGTCTGAAACGCCCATCGCGAAGCCGGGAATTCCGTCTCGGCTCTTCGTCCGATTTGGATGCAACCAGGCAGCCAGCTCGCGCCGAAAGCCTTTGTCTTTCGATTGGGTCAGATCCGCCTCCGCGATCAAAGTAGCGAGGGGTATACGCTCTTCCTTGGACGAGAACGTTGACAGATTGACGCGTTCGGCGCATGAGGCCTCGCGGAGCGCAGTCAACTCATGCGGCGGAATGCGGCGCGATTCAAAAGGGCTTCGGTTGGTATGACGGTGCTTCATCGCCACGAGCAGCCGCTGCCACCTGGGATCCGCATCACCACGCTCGCCGATGTGGACGTACGCCATGAGGTCCCGGTCCGACAAGTCAGGGAAGAGCCTCACAACTGGAGAGAACCCGAATCCGTGAAGCGCGGCTCGTAAATGGAACAGCGCCGCGCCGCAGCTCATGATCAGCTCCCGATCGTCTGGATCGATGACCGGCAGCGCCCTCGTGCGGTCGGCGTAGAGGCCGATCTCTTTGCCCGTAACTCTAAAGAGCCAGGGCTGGCTGTTATGGCTCGAAGGCGCGAGGACCGCGAAGTTGAGGAGAAACTTACACTGCTGTTCCGCCGGGATGTCGATCGGAAACGACGTCACCGGCACGCTCCATGGATCGTCGAAACTCATTGCCATGCTTCTAACTGACAAAGGCGAAGTGGATATTCTATGATCGGTTCTGAGCATCGGTCAGCTTGAATCGAACGGGCATTGCGTACCTCACACGAACAGGTTTACCACGCTGCTTCCCGGGTTTGAAGCGAAGCTTCTTGATGGCATCCAAAGCGGCTGTATCGAGAATGCTTCCGCCGGACTTCATGATCTGGGGATTCGTCGGCGCGCCATCGACCTCGATGACGAACTGCACGACGACTGTCCCCTCAATGCCAGCTCGGAGCGCCAGATCCGGATACTCGATTACGGCATACAGACTGGCGATCCCGCCTATGAGCTCGGGCATTTCCTCGACCACGATGAAGATCTCGGACTCATCTCCCTGCTCCTCCTGCTTTGGCGGCGGGGGAAGATCGGGCAGCTCGAGGGGCGCTTCGATGTCGATCTCCGCGTCTATGTCCAATACCTCGTCTTCGAGGATCGTGTCGTCGGGAACCGTCACCGGAACCGGCGGCCGGGGCGGCGGCGGCGGCCGCTTGATCTGCTCGGTCTGCTCGACCTCTTCAATCTGCACAACGACCGATTCCGCTTCAGGCGCGATGAACTCGCCTTCAAATTCAAGCGGCATCTTGAGAAGGCCCAGCATCAGTCCGAGCGACACCAGCAGGCCAACCTCTACGAGCAGTGTCTCGAAACGCCGCAGGTCAGCTCTGCCCCGCTTGCGGGGTATGGTCGAGTTACTGCGACGCTTCAACTTCGCATCAACCTCGGTTTCCGATGGATGCTCCGGATGATGTCCGTTCGTTCCGAACTGATGCGACATTCCCGAGTGGCTACGCCGCGGCGTGGACTCAGTGGACTTCATAACGATCCTCCGTTTGGGGGCGAGTCGCCATTTCGGCTGGCTCAAAGCTGCGCACCGTGAATACCCGCTCGGCGCAAGGCGAAAAATCGGTCGGGAAGAGTATGGACCTTATGCGAAGCATCGTTCCCTGTCCGTTATATGGCATGCTCGGCTCCAACGTCTGCCTCCGTGTCACTCTCCGACATCCCGCTCGGCTTTACGATCAGGACCGGACATGGGGCGTGGGAGACCGTCTTCTCGGCCACGCTTCCGATAAGGAAGTGCTCGATTCCGGTGAGCCCGTGAGTGGACATGACGATCAGGTCGATCTCATGCCGCTCGGCGTATCGCGGTATGTCGCGAGCCGGGTATCCGCCAAATGCCTCGATAACGGTGACTAGATCCTCGGCATCCAGCCTCGAAACCTCCTCGCGAAGATGGCGCGCTGATCGCTGTTCGATATCAGGCTCCATGTCATAGACCGACTGGAAGAACGGGCCGTAAAAGGCCGGGTGGAACCGATCCTCCACCACGTGAACCAGATCGATCTTGGCCCCGGACGACTCTGCCACATCGATCGCGATGCGCAACGCCTCGCGCGAGTAATCAGAGAAGTCGAACGGCACAAGGATGCGTCGGACCTTCACGGGGCCAACCTCGCCATCCCTTCGAACGGTCAACACCCCGCACGGAGCCTCACGAACTACCTCTGAAGCGACACTGCCCAGCACGAGCGCACGGAGTCCTCTTCTCCCGTGCGTTCCCATCACGATAAGATCCATCGCGTGATCTCGAGCATACCGGAGTATGGCGGGTCCGGCCACGTAG
>DATKEJ010000245.1:0-3036 GCA_035512315.1 Rhodothermales bacterium
GGCCGGTACATCCCACCAGGCGCACTCAGACTGACCGTGCTCCCATCCCACTCCACTCCCCACGGCGGCCGGCAGACATCTACGACGGGCGCGCGTGCGGCCGCCGCGGCCTCCTCGATTACTGAACGAACCTCGGCCTGACACGCGGCCGTCACGACGGGAACACCCGGCTTGATGATTCCGGCCTTCTCGCGCGCGATCATGGGCAGCGTGTCGCCGAGCTGCACCACATGATCACGGCCGATATTCGTGATCACCGACAGATGCGGGCGGATGATGTTCGTCGCATCCAGCCGGCCTCCCATCCCCACTTCGATTACGGCGACGTCTACCCTCCGCTCTGCGAAATAGAGAAACGCGAGCGCTGTCGAGGCTTCGAAGAAGCTGGGTTTGACCCGACGGACTGCCGGAAGCATCCTCTCAACGGCGCCGGCGACCCAGTCTTCCTCCGCCTCCCGCCCGTCAACTCGAAGTCGCTCTGTCACCGAGATCAGATGCGGCGACGTGTGAAGCCCGACCCGTCTCCCCGAAACTTTCAGGATTGCGGCCAGCATTGAGCAAACCGATCCCTTTCCGTTGGTACCGGCCACATGAACGGTCGGATAGCGCTCGTGCGGGTTGCCCAGGTCCCCCAGGAGTGCACGCATGTTTTGGAGACCGGGTTTGATCGCAGCCGCACCCTGGAGGTCGAATCGGGGCAGCGTAAAGAGCACGCTGCAGGCCTCGGCATAGTCCATTAGAGCGGTCTTGCAATAACGGAAACCAAGCGCTCGCCCGAGCCGCGATGCTCAAAAGCCAGCCGGAACACGGCCCTCGGCAAAAGTGCCTCGATCCGCTCGGGCCACTCCACGAAGCAGATACCCACCCCGTCGAAATACTCCTGGTAACCCAGCTCGAAGAACTCGTCGGGTTTCTTTATCCGATAGGCGTCGAAATGATATACCGCGACCGATCGACCGGTATACTCGTTGATAATGGTGAACGACGGGCTGCTCACATCGTCTGAATCGACGCCCAGCGCCGCACACGCACCGCGGACAAACTCGGTCTTGCCCGTTCCCAGATCACCGTAAAGGGCGACGACGTCCCCCGGACGCAGATCGGAGGCGACATGCGCCGCCAGGGACCTGGTCTCTTCTGGAGAACGGCTCAAGGCCGGTAAACCGTCGCCGAAAGGCGGCATCGCCGATGCGTTTTGACTTCAGGGAGTACAGGCCTCGAGCATCTCCTCCGCTCTGACGAACTTCACGCGCGGACGACCCTCCCTTGCACCGCGTTCCTCTTCGAGCGCCTCAATGCGGCACCAGTCATCGTAGGAGATGCAGTGAGCTCCGCGTCGGGACAGAAGACGGTCTGTCTCTTCTAGGTCCGGCCGCTCGGCGAATCCACGTCCAGCTTCGCGCGCATCTTCGAGCAAGCGGGCAACCGTTTCGACGGCATCGGCTTTGTTCGTTCCGATCACACCGGTCGGTCCGCGCTTCGCCCACCCGGCCACGTAAATGCGCTGGATGGGCTGACCGGAATCCGTATCGATGATGCGGCCCTGCTTGTTCGGCACGATTCCGCTTCGTTTGTCATAGGGCAACTCGGGCAGAGGCAGCCCCCGGTATCCGACTGACCGCAGAATCATCCCGGCCTTCAGGGTTTCGAACTCGCCGGTTCCGTAGGAATTCAGGTACCCACTCTCACTCGCGCGGAGTTCGTTCCTTTCGATCCTCACTTCCGTCATCCCGGACTCGTCACCCAGTATCTCGACCGGTGAGACGAGGAATCTGAAGTGCACCCGCTTCGGCTTTCCCGTCAAGCCGGTCTCGGCCAGCTCCTTGAGGATCTCCAGGTTTTTCCTGGCAACCCTGTCTTCTTCGAGCGAGGCTTCGCTAAGCGGATCGAGGGCCAGCTCATCCATCCTCACGACGGCGTCAGCTTCCTGTAGTTTGCCGAACTCACGGATCTCGGGATTGGTGAACTTTGCCTGCGCCGGTCCGCGCCTTCCGAGTACGTAGATGTCGCGAACGCGGCTCTCCGCGAGCTTTTCGAGCGCATAGTCTGCGATGTCGGTCGTTTTGAGCTCGTCGACGGAGCGCGCCAGGATCCTCGCCACGTCGATTGCGACGTTCCCGACCCCGACGACGACGACGGCTTCCGTGTCAAGCGAGACATCGAGGTCGACAAAGTCGGGATGGCCGTTATACCATGCCACGAACTCGGTAGCAGACAGGCTTCCCCGCAGATCTTCTCCAAGAACGCCGAGACTTCGATCGGTCGGAGCTCCGGTGGAGAAGACCGTGTAGTCATAGAGCTCGAGTAAGTCCTGGTATTTCAAATCCCGGCCATACTCCACGTTGCCGAAGAAACGCACACGTTCATGGCTCAGGGTCTTTCGGTAGATGCGCAGGACGTTGCGGATGTTTTCGTGATCTGGCGCGACGCCGTACCGAACCAGCCCGTATGGCGCCGGGAGGCGGTCGAACATGTCGACGGACACGGGCGGGTCTTCCTGCGCTACGAGGGTTCCCGCTGCATAAAAGCCTGCGGGACCCGATCCTATGATCGCGACGCGTAGTGGTCTATCCATGGAATTTCAGGTATACAGGTTACGGATCCCGGGATAGGAATATCGGCCACGAAGTAAACGTCCGCGGGCGGGAATGTCAACGCGTGCGACGACGGGGAATCACGGGTTCGGACGCAGGCGAATCACGGGCAAGATCATCTCCTCCATCGAGATTCCGCCATGCTGCATGGTGTCCTTGTAAAGGTTCACGTAGTGATTGTAGTTCGTCGGGTAGACGAAATAGTAGTCCTCCTTTGCCCCGATGTAATGCGTATTGAGCTGTCTCCCGGGCAGGCCGTATTCTTCAGGTTCCCTTATGTGGAGCGAATGGCGCGAGTCGCACTTGAGATTTCGACCCACCTTGTAGCGCAGGCTCGTCGACGTCTCTTTGTCGCCGATGACTTTCGTTGGATGCAGCGCTCGTATAACGCCGTGATCGGTCGTTATGATGATCGTGCAGTCGATCTTCGAAAGACTCTGAA
>DATKEJ010000246.1:0-17511 GCA_035512315.1 Rhodothermales bacterium
CCAGGAGGAGGATGCTGTGGCGTACCTGAAACGGGCGTATATACAGGACGCGCGCTGGGCCGAATTGGTGGGACGACTTCCCGCGGCCGGCCTTCTCCCTGACGACGCCGCGTTGATTCAGAGACTGGTGGATGGAATGACCTCTCCGTGAACGGAGTTCAAGCAAACTGGCATGCGACGAATACACTCACTACCAATAGCACCGGCCGCGGCCATCCTCGCCATCTGTTTTAGTGCGACGCCGGGGTTGGCGCAGCCGGATCACTCCCTGACGGGCTCGTGGAGCCTGATCGCCGAGAAGTCAAGCGACGTCGATCCGTGGCGGTCGATGGCGTTGACCATCGAGTCTACCGATCAGTTGGTCACCGTCTTTCGAGACCTTATCGCCGGCCGCGACTCCAGAAAGGACACGCTCCTCGTTCCGACAGACGGCCAGACGAGGTCGACCGTCGTCCCGGAATCCAAAAAGTGGCTCGAGCAGCCCCATTTAGGGGTGTTTTTTGACGGGACGACCAGCCAGCACGTGACTGGGGCGTGGCTTCGGCCGGCAACGGAGCTCATGGTGAATATCTCGACGACCCTGCAGACGTCTCAGGCGGAGAGCCCTGTTGAGATTATACGCAGGTTTATTCTCTCGGAGGACGGTTCGGAGTTGACCTTGCTCGAGACCCGCTCGTCCCGCCCGCGGCCCATCAACCTCGTCTTCGCAAGACAATGACAAATCGCTTTGCCGCAGCCTTGATTGTGGGCTGCCTGCTCCTACTCGCCGGACGTGATTCGGCGGCCCAGACGCCGGACTCAGCTTTCCTGATGCATCTGCCGGGCCCGGCCATGTGGACGATCGACGACACGCTCCCCGAGATGGCGATGCTGATCAGCCTGCAGGGTGTCGCGAACAAGGAAGCGCCGCGCCTCTACTTCGTGTACCCTCCTGACTGGCCCTTCCAGTTCTCGACCGCAGTCATGGAATACTATCGCGACACACGCAGCATCGCCTTTGAGACGCTTGAAACCAAGGAGCAGGCGCTCGCAACGCTTGCCCGGCATGCGCGCGGGTATGTCGTCTGGGACAAGGAGGTCAGGACCTCACTCATTGTCGCATTCACCGTCTCCGGTCTCGAGAACGCGATCGTGGTTTCAGAGGAGCTGATCCCGGCAGCCGAGAGCGCCGGACTGACTCCGGTTGAAGATTTCCGGGGCCGCTTCCAAGGGATGTCGGATTACGAGATCTACTCTTGGGCGTTTGATACATACTGGCCTCGGACGTCGAAGAAATTCGCGGTCTGGATGGGAGGCGTCGGTGGAAACGCCATGCAGCCCGGAGTTGCCGACTACGGAATCTTCCAGCAGGCGTTCTTCACCGACCTGTCGGCTAATCCGGCCGACTCGCTCGAGTTCGCCCTCCACGGGCGGCTGCTCGACGAGATGGACCCGAGCGCAATCATCATGGGCTGGCACTCGTACGCCAAGGACACGGAGGGGCAGCACGTCACCCTGATTTCCTCAAAAGGACTTCGGATGGAGGGCCTCAACACCCTTCCAAACGCCAGCTTCAGCTTCCAGATTCCAGCGACACCTGGGTTCACGTTCAAGAACAACCACAGCGTGCCGGCCGACACCATTCTTACACCTGAGCCGAAGGTCTACATCGCATGCATTCAGACCGACGGACTCGGCATCGGGGCCTGGCTGAAGCCGGGGCGCGGGACGATTCCGTACGCTTGGGAAGTGACCATGAACTGGGTCTGGCTCTTCCCTGGGCAGATGCAGTTCTTCTACGACCAGGCCACTCCGAACGACTACTTCATCGGTGCGCTGTCCGGGCCGGGGTACATGTACCCAAAGGCAATTCCCCGCGACAAGCACCTAGGTCTCGTTCAAGAGGCGAAGGATCTTATGGAGAGAATCGACCTGCGGGTGTTCGAGATCATGGATTACTCGGAAGGGAATCGGTACTGGGGCAACATCGATCTCACGAAGGAGGTCGTCGATACGTATTACGAAGGGATGCCCGACGCGATCGGTTTCGTTAACGGTTACGGGCCTGCGCACACGAACGACCTGCGCGACGGCCGGCCCCTCATCTCATACGATTACTACCTGTCGCCGACTCGACCCGAGCCGGATGCGGTGGATGACCTGAAGGAGCTCATCGCGCTCAATTCGAAACGACCCTACTTCCTGCTGATGCACGTGCGGGAAAGCAGTGACATCGCACGGGTGAAGAACATGCTCGACAAGCTTGGCCCGGAGGTTGAAGTTGTTCCACTGGACATGTTCCTGAAGATGGCGGCGACGAATCCCACGTTCAGGGTGCACAACTTGTCATCCCGAGCGCAGTGAGGGATCCCAGTCGCTGGATGGGTCAGAGGTCCGAGGTCCGAGGTCCGACCCGCTTCCGTGCTGGGCCGAGTTACCAAGGTCCCCTCTGCGTTGTTTGCGCGAGAAAATTTCCTCCTCCTTCGCGACTTTTCATGCTGTGCGGCTCGGGTGTCTCTGCGAGTGGCTGCTTCCTCCATAAGTGACACACCCCGGCTTCCGCTCCACCAGCACGTGCGGGCTGCGTTAAGGTTCACCGGTCGTCGCTCCAGCCGCCCCCTCCAGCGGGGGACCACGTCTGAGAGTAACCTCCCCCCTGCTGAACGGCGATGGCGGTGGCAGCTTGTCTCGGAAGTAACCTCCCCCGGCTGCGCGCCGACCTAGGTGGAACACTGACCTTTCGAGTGACATTCGGCGCTTAGCCGCCCCCCGTCTACGCTTCGCTCCGCTCAGCTTCGCCGGGCAGGCTCCTCGGGGACAGCGACGGCTACCGGTGCCGATCCCTCAAAATCTCCACGGCGTCCCGAAGCCGGAGACCCCGTGACTTAAGGAGTACGAGGAGGTGATACAGCAGATCCGCCGTCTCCTCCGTCAGCCGCTCGTCAGTCTCCTGTAATGAGGCTATGGCTACCTCGACGGCTTCCTCTCCGACTTTCCTGGCTGCAGCGGCCGGGCCTCCGGCCAGCAGTTGGTGCGTGTAGGACTCCTCACCTCCTCCTTTGGCACGTTCATCGATTATCTCCTCGAGGTGACCGAGGAATCCAAATGAACCCTTCGGACCATCGACAAAGCAGGTCGATGCGCCGGTGTGGCAGACCGGTCCCGAGGGCACGGCCTGAATTAGAAGGGCATCACCGTCGCAGTCGATCCTGAATCCATGGAATTCGAGATAGTTGCCTGACGTTTCGCCTTTCGTCCACAGGCGGTTCTTGGATCGCGAGTAAAACGTGACGCGGCCCGTTCGAACCGTCGCCTCGAGCGACTCTTTGGACATATAACCCAGCATCAAAACCTGGGAGGTTGAAGCGTCTTGGACGACCGCCGGAACGATGCCGCCGCCCTTCTCGAAATCAATACTATCCCTTGGTGTATCGGACATGGATGCCTGCCTCTGTGAGTAATTGCTTGAGTTTCGGGACCGGAATCTCGCCAAAATGGAAGATACTGGCAGCCAGCGCCGCATCGGCAGCTCCGTCGCGGAAGACTTCGATAAAATGGCCGGCAGTTCCGGCGCCGCCGGACGCAATCACCGGAACGGGAACGGCGGTCGAGATCGTCCGGGTCAATGCGAGATCGAACCCGGACTTGGTTCCGTCCCTGTCCATCGACGTCAAGAGGATCTCGCCTGCCCCACGATCGACGCTTTCCCGGGCCCACGCCAGGGCGTCCCGATCGGTGAGTCTCGTACCGGCGTGGGTCGAAACGACCCATCCGTCGGTGCGTTTCCGCGCGTCGATGGCGATCACGACGCACTGGCTGCCGAACTCGCGAGCGAGGTCGTCGAGCAACTCCGGCCGGGCGACTGCGGCGCTGTTGACGGAAATCTTGTCGGCGCCCGCATCAAGCAGCCGGCCGACGTCCTGAGCCGAGCGGATGCCGCCGCCGACCGTAAAGGGAATGTTGACGACCTCCGCCACGTGAGATACCAGACTGGCGAACGTCCTCCTCTCTTCAACAGTGGCGCTGATGTCGAGAAATACGAGCTCGTCGGCGCCGTCGCGCGCGTACTTCTCGGCCAGCACGACCGGGTCGCCCGCTTCTCTAAGGTTCTCGAACTGGATGCCTTTCACGGTCCGGCCGCCGAGCACGTCGAGACAGGGTATGATCCGCTTGGTAAGCATCACACGAACTCGGAGAGGCGGATGCGTCCCTCGTAGAGCGCCTTTCCAACGATCACGGCGTCGACTCCCGTGCGATCGAGCGCCCAAATGTGGTCCTCACTCCCCACCCCGCCTGAAGCGATGAGATAGATGTCGGGGAAACGCGCCCTCAATCGGGTGTAGAGCGAAGTCGCCGGTCCTTCCATCGTGCCGTCGACCGAGATGTCGGTGGCGAGGACCGCGCCGATTCTGACCTCCTGGACACGTGAGATCGCCTGCTCGATGGGTATCGTCGTCGTCTCGGTCCAACCCGACACGGCAACCAGGCCGTCCCTCACGTCGGCCGCGAAGATGAAGCGCTCCGATCCGAACTCCGAGACCCAGCCGGCCAATTCTTCGGGCTGTCTCACGGCGATGCTTCCAACCGAAAGCATGTCGGCCCCCGCGTCCAATGCCTCTTCGACGGCTTCGCGGGACCGAATCCCGCCTCCGAAGTCGATCAGCAGATTGGTTCGCTGCCTGATTGAGCGAAGGACGTCGTGGTGCGTAGCCGAACCTGACTTCGCGCCGTCAAGATCCACTACATGAAGGCGCTCGATGCCCTGCCGCTCAAAGAACGCAGCGATCTCGGCCGGCTCGTCTCCGTACGCGGTCGAGGCTTCGAAGTCACCCCGGATGAGCCGTACGCAGCGACCATCCATCAAATCGATGGCGGGAATGATAATCACTTATAAATTCAAGAAATAGGACAGTATCCTGTATCCGGCGTCGGCACTCTTTTCCGGGTGAAACTGGGTTGCCAGGAAGTTGTCCTTCCTGAGCGCCGCACTGAAGGGCTCGCCGTATTCGGAGACGGCGACTGTCGACGGTCCGATCTCGGCGTAGTAGCTGTGCACGAAATAGTAGTAATCGTCACCAAACGGCCAGGCGATCGGTTCTGTCC
Source organism: Rhodothermales bacterium (assembly GCA_035512315.1). Taxonomy (GTDB): domain Bacteria; phylum Bacteroidota; class Rhodothermia; order Rhodothermales; family DATKEJ01; genus DATKEJ01. Next base: position 5,083 of record DATKEJ010000246.1, read on the forward strand.
CCGACACGTGATTCCAGCCGATGTGCGGCACTTTTTCGGCGGATCTGAACAGTTTTACGGACTCGGGGAAGACGCCCATGCACGTCGTGTCGTTCTCCTCGGAATCTGAACAGAGGACCTGGAGCCCGAGGCAGACGCCGAGGACGGGCTGCGTCAGATCCGCCAGCAGCGTGGTGAGTCCGCGCTCGGACAGGTAGCGCATGGCTGATTTCGCTTCGCCTACTCCGGGGAGGATCACGTGCGTTGCGCTGCGGAGCTCCGCTGGGTCGTCGGTGATCTGGTGCTCGACGCCCAGGCGCCGGAGGGCAATCGACACCGAGCGCACGTTCCCGGCGTTGTAACGAACGATCGCGACGCTCATAGCATCCCTTTCGTGCTTGGTAAAACCCGGAGGTCGTCGCCGATGCGGGTCGCCTGTCGGAGGCATCGTCCAACGCCCTTGAAAACAGATTCGATGATGTGATGCTCGTTCTCACCTTGCGCTGAGACATGGAGCGTGCATCGGGCGGCGTCGCAGAAGGATCGGAAGAAATGGGAGAACATCTCGGTCGGTACGTCGCCGATCTTCTCGCGCTTCATTGGCACGTTCCACTCCAGCCAGCTCCTCCCTGAGAGATCAAGCGATACGTGGGCCAGACTCTCATCCATGGGCGTCACGCTGCCGTACCGCGCGATGCCGACCTTCCCTCCGAGTACTTGGCGAACGGCGGAGCCGAGCGCGATCGCGGCATCCTCCATCGTGTGGTGCTCGTCTACGTGCAGATCTCCGGATACGGATAGCTCCAGATCCCAGCCCGCCTGGCGAACGATCTGATCGATCATGTGGTCGAGAAACCCGAGTCCGGTCGCGATTTTCGCCTTGCCCGCACCGTCGATTGCGAGGTGAAGCCGGATGCTGGTCTCGCTCGTATCGCGCACCAACGTTGTCGTTCGGGAGCACCCTCGGAGAAACGCGACGACGTCCTCCCATCCTGTCGTGCAAAAGTCCGCGTCCGCATCCGGTTCCTGTGAGAGCCGAATGGCCCTGCATCCGAGATTTTTGGCGAGGACGACGTCGCTCGGGCGATCGCCGATGACAAAAGAGCCCGCCAGGTCGAACTGATCGGTGAAGTACTCTTGCAGCATCCCTGTCCCCGGCTTCCGTGTGTCCGCGCCTGCTTCGGGCAAGGTGGGGTCGATATGAATGCGGTCGAACCTGACTCCCTCCGACTCGAGCGTTCGCAGCATGAGGTTCTGCAGCGGCCAGAAGTCCGACTCAGGAAACGAGTCCGTGCCCAGGCCGTCCTGGTTCGTGACCAGAACGAGAGCGTACCGGTCCCAGGCAGCTATCGTCTTCAGAGCGGAGATTGCCCCCGGATAGAACGCGAACTTCGACAGGTCGTCGATCTGCTCGTGCTCGGGTTCGATGAGGATGGTGCCGTCGCGGTCGATGAACAGTACGGGTCTCATTCGCCGTTCTCGGTGATGTGGTCGAGTCGAATGCCGATGGATCGGGCGTGGCCGGAAAGCTGTTCGGCCTCCGCCATGACCTGCACGACCGGACCAAGGGATTCGAGGCCGCTACGACTTATCTGCTGGAACGTGATGAATTTCATGAACGACTCGACGGAGACTCCGCTGCGGGTTCTTGCGAAGCCTCCGGTCGGGAGCGTATGGTTTGTACCGGATGCATAGTCGCCGGCGGCCTCCGGAGTGAACGCGCCGATGAAGACGGAGCCTGCGGCCACGACTTTGTCTGCGATCGACTCTGCATCCCGGCAGGCCAGTATTAGATGCTCGGGCGCATAATGATTCGAAAATTCGACTGCATCGTCCACTGATTCGAGCAGGACGAGGTGCGAATGTCCCAGCGACTCTCCGGCGGTGCTCTTTCGGGGCAGTCCGGCCAACTGACGGCTGATCTCCGGCTTGAGTTCACGCGCGATCTGTGCCGACCATGTTACGACCACGACCTGGCTATCGACGCCGTGTTCGGCCTGGGCGAGGACGTCGGCCGCCACGAAGGAGACAGGAACCGAGTCATCGGCGATGATGAGCAGTTCCGTCGGCCCGGCGGGGAGGTCGATCGCAACCCCCTCGGATGCCACGAGCTGCTTCGCGGCCGTCACCCATTGATTGCCGGGACCAAAAATCTTGTCGACCTTCGGCACAGTTTCCGTCCCGTACGCCATCGCGGCTATCGCCTGGGCTCCGCCTATAGCGAAGACTTTCGTCAGACCGAGCAGGTGGGCCGTTCCCGCGATCACAGGATGAACGCCGCCGCCCGGAACCGGAGGGCTGCATAGAACGATGTCGCGACAACCGGCAACCAGAGCCGGTACGGCCAGCATAATCGCCGACGAGAATAGGGGCGCGGTGCCGCCGGGGACGTAGAGCCCGACCGAAGCGATAGGAGTCGCGCGACGCCAGCAGACGACGCCGGGCTGCGTCTCTACGGGACGCTCTTCCCGGAGTTGCGCCTCATGAAAGGCCTTGACATTGCGGACGGCGGTCTGGATGGCGTCTACCAGTTCCGGCGACAGGGCGACGGCAGCCTCAAGGAGCGAATCCACGCTGATCCTGACGTTCTCGACCATCACGCTGTCCAGATCGTGGGTCAACTGTCTGACAGCATCGTCGCCCTGCTTCCTGACCAGGTCGAGAATGGACTGCGCCTGTCCCCTGACCGACGCCGAGACCGATTCGGTCGGTCTCCGCGAAAGAGCGGCCCAAGTTCGTCGATCGGGATACTTTACTACGTCCACATTCCTACCGGATCATCTTTTCAATGGGTACTACGAGGATGCCCTCCGCCCCTGCATCGCGCAGCCGGTCGATCACCTCCCAGAAATCGTCCTCCTTGACTACGGAGTGGAGGGACGACCAGCCCTCCTTCTGCAGCGGAACGACGGTCGGGCTCTTCATGCCCGGAAGCATGGCGGAGACCGCGGCGATGCGGGAGTCAGGGACGTTCAGCAGGATGTATTTGTGATTCGAGGCCTCCTGAACCGACCCGATTCGAAAGACCAGCGCGTCTCTGAGCTGAACGAGCGCTGGGTCGAGATCGGGATTGGACACAAGGACCGCCTCCGAGTGAAGCAGCGTTTCGACTTCGCGAAGACCGTTGCTCAGGAGCGTCGAGCCGGTGCTGACGAGGTCGCAGATAGCATCTGCAAGACCGATTCCCGGGGCGATCTCGACCGAACCGCTGATCTGGTGGACCGACGCTTCGACGCCGTGTTCTGCCAGGAACCGGTTCAGCGTATTGGGAAACGTCGTCGCGATGTGTTTCCCGTTCAGGCTCGCCGGCCCGTCGTACGCGTCAGACCGTCGCACGGCGACCGACAGGCGGCACCGGGCGAATCCCAGGCGATGCGTTATCTCGACAAGCCCCGGCTGTTCCACGACGACGTTCTCACCCACAATACCGATGTCTGCTACGCCGTCTCCGACATAGCGCGGAATGTCGTCATCACGCAGGAAATAGAGATCGAGCGGAAAATTGTCGGCTGACGAGTAGAGTCGCTTGCTGCTCTTCTGAAAACGGATCCCGACCTGATTGAGCAGCTGCACAGAACCCTCGCTCAGCCTGCCGGAATTCTGCAGCGCAAGTCGAAGCCGTTTGTCGGACATGTTGGGGTGGTTTGTCCCTCGCTAATGGAATCGTCATCTACCGCCGACAACGTTCATTTGATCCGGGTGTCGTCCCGAGGAGCGTCAGCGCCGGGGGACTCCGACCACCACCCCGCGCTTCAGCGCGGGGTTACGTCGGTCGAAGAAATATTCGGGGCTTCAGGCCCAAAACGGAAACGCTTCAACTGCCGCCCCTCGCCGCGCTGAAGCCCGGGGTGGTTGTCACAGCCCCAGTTCGTGCAGGGACGGCATTTCAGGCATCCCCCCTCTCCGCGCGGCGACCATCCCGGCATAGTGGTTGGCCCGGCGCGCAACATCTTGAAGCGCGAGGCGCTTGAGGAGGCCGTCGATGAGCGCGGCTGAAAATGCATCGCCCGCGCCAACCGGGTCGCCGCCGCTGGTTTCGATTTTTCTGGCGTCGACCGAGGCCCGGCTGTCCCTTGTGAAGAGATCACATCCGGCGGCTCCCCTCGTCATGCACACAACGTCCACACCAGCCTCGTGGCAGAGCCACCGCTCTATGTTGTCTTTCCAGAAGAGCCGTTCAAGGTAAAGACGCTCTTGGTGGTTGTATTTTACAACATTCGCGCGTTCGATCGAGCTTCGAAGGATGTCTCCGTTAACGAACGGAGGCCTCAGGTTTACGTCGAGGACTCGCAAGCAGTCGGGTGCGGTGGCATCGAGGAAGCGCTCGATGGTCGCCCGCGAGGCCGGACTTCGCTGGGCCAGCGTCGAGAAGCAGACGGCCGAGCAATTCCCGGCAAGATTCTCCCAGTCGGCCGTCCACTCGAGAAAATCCCAGGCGACGTCCCGAACGATTTCGTATCTGGGATCGCCCTCGACGAACGACACCTCCACGGTTCCGGTTGGATGGGACGTATCGGTCTGGATGCGCGCCGTGTCGACTCCTTTACCGGAAAGCTGTACTGTAAGGTCGGCTCCGAGATCGTCATCTCCGACGCGGCTGGCTACGACACTCTCGCTTCCTAGAACGGCGGCATGGTAGGCAACATTCGCCGGTGCCCCTCCAAGGCGTCGCTCGTCGGCGAAAATGTCCCATAAAACTTCCCCAAGTCCGACGATGAGATTTGCCACGCTACGGTGAAGGTATAAGGTCCTTTCCGGGCTTGACCATTATCGCTTTAGTATACGCCATGGAGAACCCAAGGCGCGTCGCGTTTCGCTCGGTCGGAATCCCGGGCAGCGAGTGGATGCATGCGAGCGGGACGCCGTGCTCTCTGGTGACCTCCAGCCGCCTGATCATGAGCGCGGCCTGGATTCCTTTGCGACGCCACTCCGGCAGGACGCTCGTGCCCATGAGGCACGCAATCTTCCCTCCGAGGTCAAGTCCGGAGCCGCCGACGGCCTTGCCGTCGATGATGGCCAGGAAGCACAGGCAGCTCGGCCTCGTTACGTAGCTTCGCGTCGCCTGTCTGAGCGGCTCGGGTACCGGAGAGCCCGCAGAACGGAAGCCGCTCGTGGACACGTCGATGAACGTCTCGAGTTGATCGGTATCGGAAGTGTCTGCGATCACGATCTCCACGATTTCAGGCCACCCGTGCGGAAGAAGCGCTCTCAGATCCTCGTCTTTCGTAAGACTCCTGGCCATGACGTTTTCGAACTCCCGGATTCGGAAGCCGCGGTCTGAGAGCGCCGTAACGAGCGAGGGGTCAGCGAAGGGGCAGAGCTCGACCTTCGGCTGAATTCCGCGCGAAGCGTAAAAATCTATCAGACGATCGACGTCGGTTGGGTCGACCGGACCCTTCAATCCGAGTCCGACGGCCTGATTCATCCAGCTCCCCTTGCCGCCATACGACATCCATCCTCCGGCAATCGGCTCAGACAGCAGGGCGGCCTCCGCCGTCGTCTCCGCCTGACGAGCCTCTTCGAGTCGTGCTATCGACAGAGGGGTTCGCCGCATGTGCACCTCGCCCGTTCAGTTCGTGGAGTCGTCGGTGACCGTGAACCCCAGCATCATCCCGGCATGCAGATGCTCCGCAATGTGGCAATGCATCATCCAAGTGCCGGGGTTTGACATCTCGACGAGAATCTCCATCGTCGAGCCGACCGGAACGATCGCCGTGTCCTTCCAGACCATGTTTCGGTTGACGACGCCGTCCATTTCGAGCACTAGGAATCGCTGCCCATGAATATGAATCGGGTGATTCATTGGATGCAGGGTGTGGGGATCGTTGAAGATGCGCATCTTGACGACGTCTCCAAGCGAGAATGTCCAGTCGATGCCCATGTTCTCGTCGCCCGAATCCAGGTCGCGGATGATCCACTCGACCTGCTCTCCTGTAGCCAGCCAGTTCATCATGGGCATTGCATCGTTCCACTCCATGGGTGGAACGTACAGGGTATCGATTTCCATCGCCATCATGATGGAAACAGGCAGTCCCCGTGCTCTCAGACCCAGCTCCAGATGGATGTCCACCGGCTTGTCGAAGAGCGGGCGGAACACGTCGATGTCCTCTATGACCGCGTGGTGCTCACGGAGAGTCTGGAACGAGGCCGAGTAGTCGACATCCGACGGTGTGTCGAGAACCTGGATGACGCTCAGCGTATCGACGTGAGGATAAAACTCGCCCATGAAATGATTGATGGCCATGATCGAATTGGTCATCGCCACGTCTCCGGGCCGGTCGAAGCGCACCTCGACGATATAGCGTTCCGCCGGACCGATCGGGATGCTCTCGACCCACTCCTCCCTCTCGAACCGGCTGACGTCGGAGCCGACCACCTTCATGGGGTAGCCGGCAAACGTCACGTTGAACGTCCGGGCATTGGCCACGTTCGTGAGGAAGAAGCGCGCGACGTCGCCCGTACGAAACTGCATGGAATGATTCGGATTCCCGTTCACGAGCATCACGTTCCCAAAACGGCCCATCAGGGTATGTGTCGGCGACTCCCGACCGTACGGAATTGGCCCCAAGGCGTCGATGAGGATGTCGTCGAGTACCAGGACTTCCTCCCGGTTGGCAGGGCTGTAGTACTCGGGCTCGATCGCATCCACGAGCATGTTTCCGTACAGTCCGAGATCCTGCTGGATGTCCTCGCGGATGTGCGGGTGATACCAGTACAGCCCAGCGTCGGGGAAGGTCAACTCATAGAGGAACGTCTCGCCGCGATTCACCGGATCCTGCGTCACGCCGGGCACGCCGTCGAACCGGTTGTCGAGACGCAGCCCGTGCCAGTGCACCGTCGTCGGAAGCTCGATGTTGTTCACGAACTGAACGAAGATCTTCGAAGCCTGGTCGACGCGAATCAGGGGGCCGGGAATCTGTCCGTTGTATCCATACATCGTCAGCGTCTTTCCCGCAATCGTTTTGGTGACCATCGCGGCTTCCATGCGAAGCGTATCACCGTCGGCCAGCTCGACAATTGCGCGCTCCCGCGCCGTAGGCAATGCCGATTTTGCCATCGAAGCGGCCGGCAGGAAAGGAGCGACGACCGGAATTTCCTTCTCGATTCCGGGCATCATGGGCATCGAGGGGTCCATCGGCGGCATGCGCCACGTCACCTCCGCGCTGTCGGCGGGTGGATGATGGTGCATCGTGTGTCCCTCATGCCCCTGTCCTACCGCGGCGCCGGCAGGAAGGAGAAGGCACGAAAAGACCAGATAGCGCAGGCTCAAAGTCACGAGTCCCCCTTCGTTCAGATGACTACTTGTAACCGAAGAATGCGCAGGGCTCTGACTGGAAGGGTCCGTGGCCGGCCATCGTGTGCATCATTCCGCTGCGGGAAAGGCCGCGAAGGGCCACCGGGCCTTGCCACCTGGTTTGAGCGGGATCGAACGACTTCTCGAGCGTGACGATGACGAGGAACTTCTGCCAGTCGACGGCGCCCTCGAACGTCATCGTCGCGCCCAGTGGACCGACGAGGTGAACCTGATCGAGATCCGGCGTCGACAGCCACACGACGTAAACCCCTTCCCGCGGCGGTTTCATTTTCTCGATGCGCCCATTCAGGTTGTACCGATAGTGGCCGCCGCTGCCGACGGCGATCCCGAATGGCGACGCCTGGAACGTCATGTCTACCGTTCCGGATGCGAGTCGCGTACCCGGCAGCTTTCTGGTCGACACGAGATCAATGGCGTAGTAAACCGGAGGGTCGGTCGAAACGCAGCTCGCCTCATCCATCTCGTCCGTTTCAATGGCGGGGTCGGGCGACCAACCGCACAGCAGTACCATCCCGATCAGGGCAAACTTCTTCATGGATCTAGATTCATTAAGCACTGGATCCCGGGTCGAGCCCGGGATGACGCTGGCCTATGGACTCATCATGGCGGGCCCATCGTCCCAATTCTGGACGCTTGAAACGTTCGCGACGCCCCATTGCTCCCCGTTCCATCCACTAAATCCATCCATGCGGAAGAGCCAAAGCCCGGTTGACATGTCGCTCACGGCGATCAGCCCGTCCGCGTTGCGTACGTCGACCCCGAACGCGCCCTACATTCTTTGCGGCTCGTGCGTCCTTGCTAGTGGCAGCTTCCTCCATCAGTGACCTCCCCCGGCTTCCGCTCCACCCAGCACGCGGGCTGTGTTAAGGTTCACCAGTCGTCGCTTCAGCCGCCCCCTCCGGCGGGGGACCAACGTCCGAGAGTGACCACCCCCGGCTGAGCGACCCTCGGAAGTTCATGCCGGACTGTTAGTTCGATCCCAGCGGACCCTTATCCCAATCTTGGACGCTCGATACGTTTGGAACGCCGTACTTCTCCCCGTTCCACCCGTCAAAACCGTCCATTTTGAACGCCCAGAATCCGGTCGTCATGTCGCTCACGACGATGAGGCCGTCGGCATTCCTTACGTCCACCCCCCAGGCGCCGTTGTAAACCCCCCATGTGTAAGGACTATCGGGCTGCCGTGCTTCACGCTGGTTGTGCGGGCCGTCGTATGTGTCGTAATAGGCAACCGTGGTCGGATTCTTGGGATCTTCCAAGGTGAATACGGAGAGGCCGGACTCATACGCCGAAACGAACACGTACGGCCACCGCACCTCGTGGTTGTGCGCCAGGGCGGTCCAGTCGGCGTGCCATGCGGAGATGGCGTGATCGATGTTCTCCACCTCGCCGTCGAGCGCCGGCTTAAGGTCGAAAATGCGCAGCGGCTGGTACTGCCATTCCGTTTCTCCGATCGCGTACCGGCCGTCTGGCGACGGCGTGAACGTGTGGCCCCAGGCCACGCCGGGTACGTTCAGGATCGTCGCGAGGACTTTCGGATTTTTCAGGTCGGACACGTCGAAAACATAGTACCCGCTGCCGCCGGCGCCGTAGAATCGATCCTGCCCGGATTCCTGGTGATAGCCGATATAGAAGTCGTGATAGCCCGTGGAAAACGGGTTCGGCGTGGGCCCGAGCGGAACGCGTCCGACGAGGGCCCGCGTCTCCTCATCGGTCGTGAACTTGTCCATTTCCGTCTGGTCGCCTTTCAAAAACATGTCGAGGTCGAACACTTTGGCGTACGAGCCCGAGGTCGCGAAAAGGAGCGGTTTTCCGGATGAGTGTTTGTACACGAAAATATTGTGGAATCCGCCCGGCGTTTCGGGCTGGCGGATTCGACCGACTTCCTCCACGCGCCCCGTAATCGGAAGGTCGGTGACGTCGAAAACGACGGCGCCCACGTCGGAATTAGGCCCTCCCTGAGCGAACTGAAGCGACTGCACGAAGTAGTAGCGGCCCTCGTGCTTGAAGTAGCGGCCATCCATTGCACCGCCCTGATGGAGGTCGGGATTTTCGATCCTCCAGCGGGTGAGGACGCGGGCCTTCTCCGGGTCGGTCAAGTCAATCACGTCAAAGCCGATCTCGCCCATCCGCCGCGCCACATAAGCGTACGGCCGGCTCAATTCCTGCTCTATCTCGATGTCGGATACCGACGTCGCCTCGCCCAGAGGGATATTCGCGAGGACGCGGATGTTTGGACTTCCGCGCTCGCCCGGAGGCGGCGGATGCTGGGGCTGATGGATTCCCTGCCCGGCGGCCGTTGAGGCCGCGAAAACGGTGAAAACGAAGGCAGAGGTCAGCAGGCGCGCTGGTCGTGTCATGGCGAATAAAAGATAGTCATTCCGTCAGGGCCGTTGGTCCAATCCTGCACCGATGAGATATTCGGGATGCCGTAGCCGCGGCCGTCCCATCCTTGAAAAGCGTCGAGGCGAACGAGCCAGAGCCCGGTCTGCCGGTCGAGCACGGCGATCAGGCCGTCCGAGTTGCGCACATCGACGTCAACCGCTCCATTGACGTCGTGGACGCGATCATCGATCTCCCCCTGGGGCGCGGCCGAGGTACTGAGGTACGCGTAGGTATATGGCGCTTCGGGGTCCCGCATGTTGAAGACCTGCAGTCCCCGCTCGCCGGCTGCGACAAAGACGAGCGGCCATCTCAGCTCGTGGGCCAGGAGGAAGCTCTTCCAGTCATGCGTCCAGGCTCCGACGGAGGTTCGCACCAGGGAAAGCCTCCCTTCGAACACGGGTTCGAGGTCGAAAATCCGCAACGGCGCAGCGCGATACTCGGCGCCGGCCAGGAGGTAGCGGCCGTCGGGCGTCGCGCTGACCATGTGTCCTCGCCTCACGGCCGTGGGGATTGCAGACGTCACGTGCCGGACCGAGTCTGTGTCGGTGATGTCGAAGACGTGGTATCCCCCCGCGCCGGCTCCGTAGAAGCGGTCCGTCTCGGTGTCGGCGTGATATGCGGCGTAGGCACGCTCGAAACCACGTGCCTCCGGATCGACCTGTTCGGGTGTCTGAATGGAGGCCGCAGGGCCCGCGTCTGCGGAACCGCCGGCGTCGTAAATGACGGCGTCGCCGCCGGTCGACACGATCAGGAGCGCCCGACCGTCCGAGTGCCGGTAAGCGAACAGCGTGGCGGACGATCCGCCAGGGTAGGAGCGGATGGCGACGGGCATCTCTCCTGTGCCGATGCCGGACACGTCGAAGACGTCGACTTCGTCGCCTGCCGCGACGGCCACGAGTGCCTGTTGATCGACTTGGAAATGCGCGATGTCTGTGACCAGGCTTTCCGACGGCAGCGTCTGTAGAACCGTGGGCCGGCCCGGATCCGACAAATCCAAAATGGACCATCCCGTCCGACCGCCCACGTACGCAAAGGGCCGATCCGGATCCTGATCCAGAACGATCACCGAGAACTCGGCCGGCGTGGGTATCAATTCGTGCGATACGCGGCCGACGGTGTGTAGATTACGCGTGCCCGAACCGACGTCCTGGGCCGCGGCGAGCCCTGTGATCAGGCAAAGTGATAGAAGGAGGGAGAGAACCCTCCCGACTCCCGGGTGAATTCTCATGTGGGGTCTGGGTGGATCGGTTTGAATCAGCGAGATTAACTACTGTTCCGGCGAAGGACAAAGACGTCCCGGAAGGAGGTGCGGTTGCATCGTTTGCCCGCGCAGCGAAGGTTGTCAACCGCGCCGCGACCGTGACCTTGTTCCAGGATGTCTTAATCAAAAAGCCCTTGTCATCCCGAAGGAGCGGAGCGACTGAGGGACCTATAAATCCGTTGCAGACGTCTCCTTCGCACAAGGAGCGAAAGGCCCCATGCACCATGCACCATTTGAAGTTTGGTGTTCGCCGTCACTAGACTACCCGCCGGAGTTACCTCTTGCCACATGCTCATCCTCCGATTCCTGGCCCTTGTCGTGGTTTTGAACGCCATCCGATACGTCGTCGGCGGGTTGATTGAGGGTCCCTTTGCCAACGGGCTGCTGTACCCGCTTTTGATGCCGGGCGGAGGTCAGGCGGCGCGCCATGGCGAATCAGGATAGAGGTCGCCGGACCGAGGCTGCCGGCCGATCGGAGGCTCATCCGTTTGTCGCTTTCCCGAACCGAACGCTGGTCCGGCTCTCGTTTCCGGTCCTGCTCTCACTGATCGCTGAGCCCTTGACCGGGCTTGTCGACACCGCGTTTGTCTCGAGGCTTGGAGCCGCCGATCTCGCCTCCCTCGGCGTGGGCGCCATCACGCTCTCGTCCATCTTCTGGATATTCAACTTCCTCGGGGTGGGATCTCAGACCGAGACCGCCCAGGCGACGGGCCGGGGCGACTTTGAGGCGGCTCGATCCCTGATGACTACTGCGCTGCTCCTCGGCTCAGGCCTCGGCGTCATGGCTGCCGCGATCGGCTGGCCGCTCGCCGAAGCGGCATCCGTTGCCATGGGCGCCGGCGGTGAGCTGCTCGACGGGTCCGCAACGTACATCCGCATCCGCCTCCTCGGCGCACCGGCCATCATGGCGACGATTGTTGCGTTCGGGATATTGCGCGGCGTCCAGGACATGCAGTCGCCTCTCCGGATTGCCGTCGGGGTGAACCTGATCAACATCGTGCTCGATCCGCTGCTGATATTCGGCGTCGGGGCCTTGCCGGGCTTCGGGATCGGCGGCGCGGCCACAGCCACCGTGATTGCGCAGTGGGTCGGAGCGATCTGGTGCCTGAGCGCACTGAGGACACGGATCGGCAGCTTTGCATCACCTGAATCTCGTTTCCTGAACCGGCTGCTTCGGATCGGCGGCGACCTGTTCGTGAGAACCGGGCTTCTGTCTCTCTTCTTACTGCTCGCCACCCGCTCGGCCACCCTGATCGGACCCGACGGCGGAGCGGCGCATCAGGCCATCCGGCAGGTCTGGGTCTTCACTGCGCTCTTTCTCGACTCCTTCGCGATCAGCGGGCAGAGCCTCATTGGATACTTTTTCGGAGGAGGGGACATCCCGATCGCGCGAAGAGTCGCCGCCTACGTTTGCGCCTGGAGTTTTGGTACCGGAGTCGTCCTCGGCATCGTCATGTGGATTGGCGCCGGGCTCGCCGAAGTCCTCCTC